>NZ_CDSBKO010000078.1:0-22761 GCF_977115655.1 Aquimarina sp. | reverse complement strand
GTATCTAAAATACTTACCGCTTTTATTTAAGTTCGTGACTTTTTCAGTAGCCTCTTATTTAACGATCCTTTTTTTATTATTATAATAAAATAATTATTTTATTATAATTTTAGTTACCTCCTTGAGAAGCTTTTTTCATGCCATCCTCGATCATATTGTAAAATTGATCCAGTTTTGGTAAAACAACGATTCTTGTACGTCTGTTTTTAGCACGATTTTCTGCATTACTGTTATCAGATACTGGGATGTAATAACTTCTTCCTGCTGCTGTCATACGCTTAGGATCTACTTTAAAATCGTTTTGTAAAACCCTAACTACAGAAGTTGCTCTTTTTACACTTAAATCCCAGTTGTCCAAAAGTACTTTGTTTTTGATAGGCACATTATCTGTGTGTCCTTCTACCAAAAATTCGATATCTGGTTTATCATTAACAACTTTTGCTACTTTACCCAATACTTCACGAGCTCTTGGAGAAACATTATAACTGCCACTGGTAAATAAAAGCTTATCAGATATAGAAACATATACTACTCCTTTTTCTACATTAACCTGAATATCTTCATCGGCAAGGTTTCCTAAAGCACCTTTAAGACTAGTAACCAATGCAAGGGTTACAGAATCCTTTTTGGTTAGTGCATCCTGCATTGTTTTAATTTGTAAATCTTTTTCTTTAATACTTTCCAAAGATTTTTCTAAATTTTCTGCTTCTTTGGTAGATAGTGTTGCCAGGTTGCCAACATTATTGAGTAATGCAGAGTTTTGATTTTTTAAATTGGATACTTGATCCTGAAGTACTTTAAGTTGTGAAGATGAACTAGCTTTTTCTTCAAGACAACTATTTAACTTAACAGTTGCTGTGTTTAATAAATCCTGAGTTTCTTTTTGTTTGGCTTCTAATTCCGAAAATTTCTTCTGCGAAACACATGAAGATAATAGAATTGCAAGGGAAGCCCCAATAATCATTGCTTTTTTCATTAGAAAATTTGTTTTTAGTCTTATTTCTGGTTATATAACTCAAAATTATTAAAAATGTAGCGTATTGCTTAGCCATTAACAATAATTTATTATATACCCTTTATAATTGTTTGAAATGTTTATGCTTTAAAATGAAATACTGCCATACAACGGAAAAAACAGAATAATATTTCCCTGCTTTTAAAAGTTTTTTGCGTTTTTTTGTCAAAGTCCTGAAATTCAAATAAAAGTTTAAATGTGCCTTGATAATAGCAAAAAAATGGGAGAACTTTCCTTGTGTTAAAAACCTTATCGCAGCAATGCCATCTAATAACATCCTTAAAAAAATTAAAGACCAAACTTTATTTCCGGGAACATTTTTGACCAATAGGTATAAACTGTTTCTAAAATTAAGAAAAGTTTTTTTTGGATTCATACTGTTTAATGTAGCGCCACCCAAATGATAAACTGTTGAATTCCCTTCGTATAGTATCGTATACCCATGATTTTGTATTCGCCAACAGAGATCGATCTCTTCTTGATGTGCAAAAAAATCTTCATCTAATTTCCCAACTTCTTCAAATACTTGTTTTTTTATAAATAAACAGGCACCACTAGCCCAAAAAATGGGGACAGTATCATTATATTGCCCTGTATCCTCTTCGAGAGTGTCAAAAATTCTTCCACGACAATAAGGGTAGCCTAATTTATCTATAAATCCTCCTGCTGCTCCGGCATATTCAAAATAAGTCTTTTTTTTATAATCTAAAATTTTTGGTTGTATTGCTGCAATATCACTACGGTTTGTAAAGTTTTCAAGCACAGGAACAAGCCAGTCTTTGGTAACTTCGACATCGCTGTTAAGAAGACAGTAAATGTCTGCTTCAATTTTTGATAAGGCATCATTATATCCTTTTGCATAACCACCATTTACTTCATTTTTAATGATTTTAACCTCAGCAAAAGCTGCCTTTACATACGGTATAGAACCATCTGTAGATGCATTATCGGCTAAGTATATTGTAGCTTCTTCAGAGTATTTTATTACCGAAGGCAAAAATTCTTCTAATAAAGCTTTTCCATTCCAATTTAATATTACAACTGCTATCTTCACGTTTGCAAGGTAAATAGTTTATTTTTTATAATCGGGTATATCTTTTAGAAAAGTATAGTGTTTATCTATAAAATTCATTTGACAATAATAATGTTCTATACCATTTGTTATCATCAAAAAATCGGCATCAAGGGCAAGGTTGTATCTTGCAATTTGATCAAATACATCCTGAGTAATTTTTATTTGAGCAGATTTACACTCTACAATAAGAAGTATACTGCCATCGGGTTTAAATATAATAATATCATAACGTTTGTTAAGATTGTTGTAGCGTATCAGTTTTTCTACATTAATTAAGCTTTCAGGATATTTTTTTTCTTCGATTAAATAGTGCACCGTATGTTGCCTTACCCATTCTTCGGGAGTAAGGATAACGAACTTTTTGCGAATACGGTCAAAAATAGAAACTTTATTTTCGCTATTTTTGAGCCTGAACGTATACTTGGGAAAGTTAAGCTTTTGCATAACACAAATTTGATGAATTTTTCTTAATGGATGAAGTAAAACAAATCGTAAATGATATAAAAAAAGGAGATATTAAACCTATCTATTTTTTGATGGGGGAAGAGCCTTATTATATAGACCGGATTGCAGAATACATAGATAAAAATGTGCTGGCAGAAGAGGAAAAAGGGTTTAACCAAATGGTATTATATGGTAGGGATGTAAGTATCGAAGATATAGTTGCAAATGCAAAACGTTTCCCGATGATGGCAGAAAGACAGGTGGTTATTGTAAAAGAAGCTCAAGAATTATCCAGAACTATAGAAAAACTATCAGATTATGCCGATAATCCTCAACCATCTACCGTATTGGTTATGTGCTACAAATATAAAAAGATAGATAAAAGAAAAAAACTCTATAAAGTAGTAGCAAAAAACGGAGTCATTTTTGAAAGTAAAAAATTATACGAAAATCAGGTTGCAGATTGGATAAAAAGGGTTTTGGCAGGATCCAAATATACTATAGAGCCAAAAGCAGCACAAATGCTTGTTGAGTTTTTGGGAACAGATCTTGGTAAAATAAACAATGAATTAGATAAACTAAAATTGATTATTCCTTCAGGTGCCCAGATTACAGCAAACCATATAGAAGAAAATATAGGAATTAGTAAAGACTTTAATAATTTTGAACTTCGTAAAGCCATTGGTACCAAAAATGATACAAAGGCACACATGATTATAAAATATTTTGCACAAAACCCAAAAGATAACCCTTTGGTGGTTACTATTTCGTTATTATATAGCTTTTTCTCGCAGGTATTACAGTATCATGGCTTATCAGACAAATCCCCCAAAGGTGTTGCCGGCGCATTAAAAATCAACCCATATTTTGTGAAAGATTATTCTGAGGCTGCCCATAATTATCCTATGAAAAAAGTGAGCAGTATTATTGCCAGTTTAAGAGATGCAGATATAAAAAGTAAAGGAGTAGGAGCAGCAAACCTTCCGCAAGGGGATATTCTTAAAGAACTTTTGGTTAAAATAATGCGGTAAGTTTAAAACCTTATTTTTTTTAAATGAGAAGGTCTAAGGAATTGGTAAGTACGAAAAATCCTTTACTTCGGTCATAACAAAAGAGCTTTGTACTTTGGAAATGTTTTCTAAAGAAGCCAATTTGTTGGATAAAAAATCCTGATAACGTTCCATGTTTTCTGCATATATTTTGATTAAATAATCAAACATACCAGCAACATGATAACACTCTACAACTTCTGGAAATTGCTGAATATCTTTTTCAAATTTTTTCAGGAAATCTGTTTGATGCAGATTTAAAGTAACATTACAAAAAACCATTAATTGAAGCCCGGCTTTTTTACGATCCAAAATGGCTTTGTACGATTTGATATACCCTTCTCGTTCTAACTTTTTTACCCTTTCAAAAATAGGGGTAGTAGTTAAGTTTAATCTTTCGGCAATTTCTTTAATAGTGATTTTCCCGTCTTTTTGTAATAAAAGTAATATCGACCGGTCTGTTTTATCCATAATATTTTTCTGTAAAAGGGTATTTAGACAATCAAATATAGAATAAAATTCTAACCAATATGGTTATTTGTGTTATAATTTCTTATATACTGGTTATATGTGGTTTTTAATTCTTAGAGCTGTAGCTTTAACACATCGATTGTACAATAATGATCCATCCCGAGAAAGTAATTCCTTGGTACCTCAGGTACCCTAAATATAGAATACTTATGCAGTACAAAAATAGTACTGTTTAATAAAGGGAGAAGCGTTGTTTTTCGAGGTAATTTTTAAATAACTTATAACTATAGTATATATATGAAAAAACATGATTTCAATCCCGAAAGTTTAATGATGACTTATGGTTATAAGCCAGAACTGTCTGAAGGCGCAATAAAATGCCCGATTTTTCAAACATCGACTTTTGTATTTAAAACGGCCGAAGAAGGAAAAGCATTTTTTGAATTGGCCTATGGTCTACGGAAAAAATCGCCCAAAGAAGAATTGGGACTTATATATAGCCGAATTAATAACCCAAATCTGGAAATTCTTGAAAACAGACTCTGTTTATGGGATAAAGCAGATAGCTGCGCAGTTTTTGAAAGTGGGATGTCTGCAATAAGTACCGTTTTATTAGAGTTTCTTAAACCCAGGGATTTATTAGTATATAGTAACCCTGTATATGGTGGCACCGATCATTTTATACATCATTTTTTGGATAAAATAGGGGTACATACTATTGGGGTAATGCCTAATCAGAGTACCGATGAAGTTATTGCTATGATTGAAGAGTCTGGCAAAGCAGATCAACTGGCAATGATTTATTTAGAAACTCCGGCAAACCCGACCAATGATATTGTAGATATCAAAAAATACAGTCAAATAGCTGCAAAATACAGCACTAATGAAAAAAAGGTATTGGTTTCTGTAGATAATACATATATGGGACCGTTGTGGCAACACCCGTTGCAATGCGGTGCAGATTTAGTATTGTATTCTGCCACAAAATATATTGGCGGGCATAGTGATTTAATTGCAGGGGCTGTTTTGGGTAATGCAGAACTTATGTTAAGAGTAAAAACATTACGTACTTTTTTAGGAAACATGGTAAGTCCGCATACCGCATGGTTGCTATTAAGAAGCCTGGAAACTTTAAAAATAAGAATGGATCAGCAAACACAAAATGCACAAATTGTTGCAGATTATTTGAATACACACCCCAAAGTAAAAAACGTATATTATTTGGGTCTGTTAAAAGTAGGAACAGATGCTCATGATATATATACAAAACAATGTTCTGCCCCCGGGGCCATGGTTTCATTCGATATTTTTGGTAGAGAAAAAGAAGCTTTTTCGTTCTTGAACAATCTTAAGCTAATGAAACTTGCTGTAAGTCTGGGAGGGACAGAAAGTCTGGCTCAACACCCTAAAACAATGACACATGCAGGGGTAGAGGAGGCACAAAGACAACAAATGAATATAACAGACCGATTAATCAGGTTATCTATAGGAGTAGAGTCTGCCAAAGATTTAATCTGGGATCTGGAACAAGCTTTGGATAAAGTGGTTATTTCCGGTCAAAAGCAATTAGGAGCAATATAATCATTGAATTTTAAGGAGTATAACAAAAAAAAAGGGTTAGCAATTAATTGTTGACCCTTTTTGCTTCAAATGTTTTAAATAAGACACTTTTATAAGCCCTTATATAACAAGTATTTTTGTCGTCATTGTTTATCCATACTTTTACATTATAACTTTTACCGCTATCTGCATTGTATATAGTGCCGCCGGATAAAGCCCCATCCTCATAAACCAGTTTATCCAGAATAATCATTCCTAATAAAGGTCGGTTTTGAAGTTCTTTTAAAGGATTGTTATTATCTAAACCATTAAGATTGGATATTGGCTTTTCTGTACGCTTATGTATTTTTCCGTAGAAAAACTTTCCTTCTTGATATATTTCTATAACAGAGCCCCCGGTAATTTTCCATTTTCCGATATAGGTATCAGGACTAATAGAAGAAGAGGAAACAAAAATGCAGGAAATAATTAATAATATACAGTGTTTCATTAACGTAAACTTAACAATTAAATTAAGTTAAAGCTAAAAAAAAGAACAAAAATGATTTTGTAGGATAATTTTGTTTCAGAAGTATTGTCTATATAATCGAAAATATACTGTAATAACTTGTTGTACATTTAGGAAAATTATTACGAAAAAAGCGTCAATAGTAGTGTTTTGTCGTATCAGTCTCTCGACAAAGCCTGTCTTGAGCCTGCCGTAACGTTCGAGAGGACATGAAGACAAAAGATACTTCGGCAAACTCAACCGAGTTATCGAGAATAGCTTTTTAAGCTAAATCCCTATTCATAATAGACTTCTCTTAAAGTAGAATTAATCGAATTGACAGATTATAGTTAAAAACACATGGCACATTAATTTCTTCTTTTCCAGAAAACAGATGAAGGCCAACGTTTTTCTTGCTGGTAAAATTGCTTTCTGATTTTTAGGTAATTGTCAAAATTATTGGATATATCTTTTTGATAGGATATAACTCTTTCAGGATCTTTTTTGATTAGTTGATATTTAATAATTCTGGCAGCATTACATGCCGATGACATGGCAAAACCTATCCCCATTGATGAAATAGGATCAAACGAAGAAGCGGCATCCCCAATGGCAATAAAACTGTCTTTGAACGATGAATCTGAAATTTGGGTACAAGCATTGCGAACCCACACCTTTTTGGACAGGGATACCGTGTCTTTTAATTTATGTTTTATAAGATTTGTACTTTGTAATAAATCATACCATGTATCATTTTGATTTAATTTGTGCTGTGCTATAATATCTGCATCAGAAAAAAGCGTTGTAACAACTGTTTTATCAGGTAGTACAGCATTGTACCACCAACCAAACTCATTGGTTTCCAATACTTGATTGTGATTTAATTTGTAGCCCTCTTTAAGTTTAAAAAAAGCCCCAATACCCATTAAAGAGTCTATTTTTTTTGAAGGAACCCCAATTTGTCTGCATACACTTGCTTGTCTGCCGGTGGCATCAATTAAATATTTGGCAAATACTGTAAATATACCTTTTTCAGGATGTTTTAAAATTATTTCCCATTCATTGTTTTGAAGCAACAGGTAGTTTAAACATTTTGTTCTGGGAAAAACAATTCCTCCCCTTTCAGCAACTTGTTCCACTAATTTAAAATCAAATTTATCCCTGTCTAATTGAAAAGTTGAAGTTTCTACCGTAAAAATAGATTCGGTAGAGGTTGGTTGGTTGCTGCCCCAGTAGGACGTATTGCCGTAGCTGGGCATAAAGCTGCCAGACTCAAAATCATCTTTGTCTATTTTTAAATATTTTAGAATATCAAAAAGGCTGGAGGATACATGTTCGCCTACCCGGGTATTATTAAAATCAGATTGTTCTACCAGCATAACGGTAGCGTTAGAATAATTTAAAAGACTTAATGCGGCAGAGGTCCCTGCCGGACCTCCACCTACAATAAGCACATCTGTTGTTAACGGTTGTACTGTCATACCAATACTATCTTCTGGATCTTGTTCCGGAGCGAGGTGTCCCTAAAGTTTTTCCGGATATCTTAATAGCTTTAAATGCTCTTTTTTCAAGAAAAGCAACCATTTTTTTTGCCCTTTCACTTTTCTCTTTTATTTTTTCAGAATTTTCTTCTATAAAAAACACAGGAATAGTAGTTTCGTTATCATCAGAGTTTCCACTAATAGTCCCTACACCAACTTCTTTAAAAGAAAACAATTCATTATTTCTTTCGGTTTCTGTAAAATATGGAAATCCCTGATCTTTAGCATTATTATTTCTAATAAAAGCTAGTGCAGACCAATGTTCTACCATTTGTGTAAAACTATTAATACCCCGGGCATAATTCATTTGTTGCCCTGCGGGAACGTACGATTCTTGTTGGCCTTCTAAAGTTATCTCTCCGGATATTACATCCCAGGGGCTTTGTGGTGGCCACCAGTATGTGTAATAGGATGGGGGTAATGGTTCTTTGGATTGGGTTGTGGTAATTTCTGTACTCGAATATTCGGCTCCGGATTGTTGCCATGTTTTTTTGGTAACCAATGTATCTGTTTGGTGTCTGGTATCCTTATTGATTTCGGGATCACTAAAATTAACATATTGAATTGTGCATTGAAAAAAATCTGCTTGCCACGGGCATGCCATTCTTTTGGTAAGGTCACCCGGCTCGCAGCCACCACCCTCGCACTCATCTCTGGATGGAGTAAGACCGGTTGTATTGTACCCGTCTTTTCCTTTTTGATCAGAAATAGTATATGGAGCAGAGTATATGTTTTCATTTTGAACACTCCATGTAACTTCTATACCAGGACACATTGGTAAACCAACACAGTTTCCTACACTGGCCATGTCTATCTCGCTAATCGGGTATGGTCTAAACTCCGGGTTATTTACAAAATTACCGTTGGCCCATTGCTCAAATAAAAATAATTGTGTTTCGTTTAATGCCAGAAATTTTTCAATAGTTTCATTGCTAACCGAGTTACTACCAGAGTTTAATGGCATCATAGGAAATATGTCTGTGCCATTTTCTTTAAATAATTTTTCCTGAGGCTGATCAGGGGATGGATTCAATTTGTCGTTAGCTTTCCTGAAATAAGAAAAATAATTGGTTCTATTGGCTTTATTAGCTTCACCAGGATCTGAAAAATCAAAAACATTAGAAGTAAACGCCATCATAGATTGCACATTGGCAACCCATTGGTATGCTCCGAGCCGCTTAATGATAGGCAGGATATCCCTTTGGTAGTTTGCAATATAAGAGGTAAGATAATTGCCATTAGCAAACATTTCTGGCACAAGATTAAATTTACGTACCCCTACATCAAACATACTATCGCTTAGGCTAGAAATATTTACAATTTCCGGGGCAAAATCAGGAGATCCAACAATTACCCATGCTTGTAACTCTATTGTTGGAGTATCATCGTTAAAAGTTATAGTACAGTATACCGGGCCGTCTGAAATATCATCATGCCATGTATTGGATCCTCCATAACTGGTTAAAGGTTCATTACCACCGGCATGACCATAACCGCCTATAACAATTAATCGTCCTTTATCATCGGTTAAAAGATCTCCCAATGTAGTAATGGATTTACCATAATCTACTTCTTTTGGGGGATATGAAGATGGATATCCGGCAGGCACGTTACCCTCATCAAATCCAATAGATTGTCTGGCACCACTTATGGTTCTTGGGCCCGGGTCAATAATTAATTGCTGTCTGTCTTTTTCACCGGTTATTTCGGGGTTTCTAAGTGGTACTTTTCTGTTGGAATAGCTGTTTTCATTACCATACAGCAGATTACCTTCCAGTTCACTATATTGGTACCAGGCAGCCTTTTTATTGGCCAGATGAGCAGTCCATACTATAGAGTTAACATTGGTAGACTCTATAGTGATCTCTTTACCATCTTCGTTAAAGATTTTAAAAAGCTGACCTTGTCTTCGTACTTGTCCGGAATCATCTTTAAACTGAATAATAGTTCCTTTCTTGTTTCCAAATGAATCTGCTTCAAATGGAAGTCCACCAATAGTATCGGGAGAAAGGCAAAATTGTTGAGGACTGTTTCCTAGTCTGGCAACACCTATTGAAGGGCTGATTTTTAGGTTCATAAGTTTTAGGTTTTAAAAATTAATTTATATAGTCCCTGTTTTATAATGTTTCTGAGTTTTATAATAGATGCTTGATTTTAAGGCAAATATTATGTTGTGAAAACATATCAGATATGTCTTTCTATAAATTTTATAGAATTTACAAACAGGGGGTAATTAGTGTGGGAGTAAGTTTCGAATATAAGAATTACTTTTTTAAATATCTTGTTTTTGGGGAGAAAATTCCCCTTGTATTTTTAACGTCTTATTTAGAAGTATTTCGTATAGATTATTCCCTGAATGCAAAATATAGCTTTCAAAAGGTATACCTTGTGAGTTTGCAATGAGGGTATAATACGATTTACGAAATTCTTATCCGTAAATTGTATAAGGGTTTTCTTTTGTATAAAAAAAACCTTTTGGATATCAAAATCCAAAAGGTTTTTTATAGAGAGGTAGTTTGTATTATTTTAAAGTACCTACCATATCTTCTGGTTTTACCCAGGCATCAAACTCTTCTTCGGTTACATATCCTAAAGATACAGCTTCATGCTTGAGAGTTGTGCCGTTGTTATGCGCTGTATTAGCAATTTCGGCAGCTTTATAATACCCTATTTTGGTATTTAGAGCGGTTACCAACATCAACGAATTGTTTAATAACTCTGTAATCCTTTTTTGATTGGGTTCAATTCCTTGTGCACAATGCTCATCAAAAGAAACACATGCGTCTCCTATTAATTGAGCACTTTGAAGCAGGTTTGCAGCCATTACTGGTTTAAAAACATTTAATTCAAAATGCCCTTGCATACCACCTATATTTATGGCAACATCATTACCCAAAACCTGTGCGCATACCATTGTTAAGGCTTCACATTGTGTTGGATTAACTTTTCCCGGCATGATAGAGCTTCCGGGCTCATTGGCAGGAATGATTAATTCTCCAATTCCGCTTCTTGGTCCGGATGCAAGCATTCTAATATCATTCCCTATTTTATTTAAAGAAACAGCTAATAGTTTTAAAGCCCCGTGGCTCTCTACAAAAGCATCATGCGCAGCCAGTGCTTCAAATTTATTTTCGGCGGTTATAAATGGTAAACTGGTAAACTGAGCTATAAATTCAGATACTCTTTTGGCATATCCTTTTGGGGTATTTAGTCCGGTTCCTACCGCTGTTCCTCCCAAGGCTAATTCTGCCATGTGCGGCAGGGTGTTTTCTAAAGCTTTGATACCATGATCCAGTTGGGATACATAGCCAGATAGTTCCTGACCAATAGTAAGGGGGGTTGCATCCATAAAATGGGTACGTCCTATTTTTACTACATTTTTAAATTCTTCGGATTTTTTCTTAAGAGTGTCCCTTAACTGTCTTACTCCCGGAATGGTAACAGAAACTATTTTTTTATAGGCTGCAATATGCATACCTGTAGGAAAAGTATCGTTTGAGGATTGAGATTTATTTACATCATCATTTGGTTGTAATGTTTTTTCTCCTTCACCAATTGTTTTGCCTGCCAATTGGTGTGCTCTGTTGGCAATTACCTCATTTACATTCATATTGCTTTGCGTGCCAGATCCTGTTTGCCATATTACCAAAGGAAACTGGTCATCATGTTTTCCTTCTAATATCTCATCACATACTTGTGCTATCAGATCTCGCTTTTCTATGGGTAATACTCCTAATTCGCAGTTGGTGTATGCTGCTGCTTTTTTTAAATATGCAAAACCATAAACGATTTCTAATGGCATAGATGCCGGCGCACCAATTTTGAAATTATTTCTTGAGCGCTCTGTTTGTGCTCCCCAAAGCTTATCGGAAGGTACTTTTACCTCACCCATTGTATCTTTCTCTATTCTATATTCCATTAGTAAAGATGATTTGATTTTTTTTACGACTGCAAATTTAAACATTTGAGTCGCTATTTTTAAATAAAGGAACTACTTTTTAGAATATAAGTTGCTCTTAAATTATTTAATATGAAAATAAATTAAATTTCTGTTATGACATATAAATAAGAGTTCCTATCTTTGACAAAATTTGAAAATTAGTATATCGTTATGTTTGAATTCGATCAGTATCTTGGTTTTTTAGCATTTTTAACTATCCTTACCATTGGTTTTTGGTTAATGATTTTTTTATTAACGTTTGTAGTTCCTTACTGGATTATTGGAGCTAATATTGAGAACTTTAAGTTATGGAGAGAATCTAAGCGTAAAGCAAAAGAAGAAGCATAAAAAGCATATACATTATTATATATATAACAAAAAAGGAGGTCAAAAATGACTTCCTTTTTTGCTTATTAATTTATTAAAAGGGTTTAATCACCACCTGTTAACTACCAAAATCATCTTCGCCGTTAAAACCTCTTTGAGAATGTTCTCTTTTCTTTTTTTGATTAAATCTATAGGTGAAAGATAAATTAAAGCTACGCTCCCTCCATTGAAATTCGTTGTTGGAAATAAACGAGGTAGTGGCAGAAGTACTAATTCGTTTTCGGGAGTTAAAAACATCATTTATGTTAAAGGATAAAGATGCTTTTTCTTTAAAAAAGTCTTTGCTTAATGCCAGGGTCATACTAAAAATTGCATCGTTTTTGGTTTGCGCGTTCTCACTTGGCCCACTATAAAAGACACTGGTTTGCCAATCAATTTTGGCAGGTAATGTAATTTTGTTATTGAATCGGGCAAACCAACTTAGGTTATTGGCATCCAGGTTTTCGCCATTATAATTTCCTTTAATAATGTTGTGAAAAGCATTAAAATTACCATTCATTCCCCATTTTTTATTAGGGTTATATGTTAAGGTAAATTCAAATCCGTATCGATCAGAACTTGTTAGGTTTATTGGGGTTCTTCGTATAACAGGTATTTCTGTTCCCGGATTGTTTTGATCGGCACCAATAATAGCGGTTTCTCCTGTATCTTCAGAGATAAATGTAAAAACTTGGGTAGAGTGATTATAGTATATTGAAGTGTTTAAAGTTACTTTCCCCATTCTATTTAAGTAGCCTATATCAAAAGCGTTGGCATAACTGGGGTCGAGATTTGGATTTCCCTGAAATAAATTGGTGCTACTGGATCTGGACGGAAAAGGATTAATGAATCTGGATCTCGGTCTTTGTATTCTTCGATTATATCCAAGTGTGACACTTTGGTTTTTAGAAATCTCGTACCCCAGGTTTATAGTAGGAAATATATCGGTATAGTTTTTTCTACTAAGATCGCTACTGGTTTGCTGGTGGATCATAATTTTGGTATCCTCTGCCCTAAGACCTAACAGGTAAGAAAATTTATTCCATTTACTTCCAAATTGAGAATAAACGGCGTTGATTTGTTCGTTATAGATTAAATTATTGGATAGATTAGTGTTTGTAGTTATACTATTATTATCTTCTAATTGTACCAGGTAGTCTGTGTTTAGTTCATTAAAATTACCTCTGTACCCCAGTTCGAATTGATTATTTTTTCCGACAGGAAGAATATAGTCGGTTTGTAATAAAATACGCTCTTGCTTTTCGAGGGTATTAACAAGTTCTGTACTTGTGATATTTTGTTGTGTGATTTTTGACTTCTCATTTTCATCGCTATTTTCTAATTGAAAGTCAAAAGTTAGTTTGTGCCCACTATTCTCAAAGTTTTTTGTATAGTTTAGAGAGTATTGTTTAGTAACATCTTCTTCATTTTCCGGATCAAAACGTAAATTTTGACTTACTATTTTTTGATCAGCATTTAACTCTGTTATAGTATTGGTTGTACTATTTTTATTATCACCAGATCTGTATAAAAAAGAAGTAGTTACAGAGGAGTTTTCATTAACATACCATTCTATTCCTATATTTGAATTTTGTACTTTATGGATTCTATCAAAATCCCGTGTTTCGTTAAGAAAAGAATCTGGATTATCTATTCCATTTGTAGTAGTATTAAAAAATTGAGTTTTGGATAATGAATTTCCGGGAGCTTCTCTGTAATTATATCCAGAAGTAGTAAAAAAATTAAAATCCCCTGTTCTGTAATTAAGATTCCCCGAGATTCCGGCAGAAAAAGGATAACCTGTATTAATTGTTAAGGCTCCATTAATGCCTTGTAATTTGCTTCTTCTTAAAATAATATTTAAAATCCCGGCAGTTCCTTCTGCATCATAACGAGCAGAAGGGGAGGTGATTACTTCAATTTTCTCTATAGATTCTGCTAGTAATTGTCGTAATGCATCTGTACTGTTAAGACCTGCCAGACCAGAAGGTTTACCATTAATCAATATTCTTACATTATCATTGCCTCTTAGCGCCACATTGCCTTCGACATCTACAGATACAGAAGGTACATTGTCTAAAACATCACTAACTGTGCCACCACTAACGGTTAGATCTTTTCCTACGTTATAGATTTTTTTATCTAATTTTATCTCTACGGTAGTTTTTTCTGCAATGACTATAACGTCCTCTAAAGCCTCGGTGTTTAATGTAAGAGTTATGTTCCCCAAGTTAGTGTCTTTAAATAATTTTTGTTTAAATAAACTTTTTGTTTTAAAAGAGATAAATTCAATGTTTATATCATATACTCCGGTTTCAACATCAATCTTAAATTTACCATTTTCGTTTGTAATTCCTCCAGTTACAATTTTTTGTAATTCCGGGCTAAAAAAAGCTATAGTAGCATATTCTAAAGGCTTGTTTGTGTTTTTATCTAATACAACCCCGGTTACAGATACAATTGTGTTGGCAGGATTTTTATTTTGAGCACATATAATGTATATAGGTACAAAAAAAAGTAAGAGTAGATTTTTTTTCATGTATAGTGATGTATAAAACGCGGCTAAAAGTATCTAAAGGGACATTAGAAAACGGTTAATAGGTTTGTTAAATTTATATAATTAGACTATAGATTTTTAGGAAGGTTTAATTTTTTGAAATAAACTTTTTTAAAAAGGCTGTTCTAACTTTGCAAAATCTTTTTCTGTCAAAAAAGTGAAATAGGTCATTAATGTTTACTTGTCAATTTTTATTAAAGAAAGAGGTTTTTTGTTTATAACGTAATAATAAATTAAGAACTTTATTAACCTTGTTTTGTTTTTTGGATGAGATTTTCAATTTCACAAAGTATATTTTGAGAAAATAGCGCTAAAGTTAACTTATTGCTGAATAATTGATAATTGAACAAATAAAAACCAACTTAATATTACTAAATTGTTAATTAATTCAGTTTTTTAACAGAAAATAATATTTGCTTAATGTGTATAAATATTAATCAAATTTTAGTGAAAATATTCCTGTTTTTAGAAAGAGTTGCATAATTGAGAATTTCTGGTTTATTTTATTAAAAACTTCGTATCAATTTATTGTGAATTATTGAGGTTTCTTTCTTTAGCATTAGATGTCTTGTGAGTTTTGTGTGTTTTTTTTAGATACTTTTGCCCCCGATTTACGCTAAAGATATTTAACTAACAGAACAAACTAAATTTAAAATGGCCCTAAAAAAACTTACCTTATTATTAGCTATTACTATCGTATTATTTTCATGCGAAACAGAATCTTTTAAAGAAGATGTTTTGGTTGAAGTTGAAAATCCTACTATTGATAATAACAATAATGATGGTAAACCTGCAACAGAAAACGAAACAGATGTTATTGATCTGTACAACGAACCAAATAATGGTTTGTAGTAGATAGATAAATCTATTGAATAAATACAAAAAGTGTTCGGTTAATATAAAATTTAACCGAACACTTTTTGTATTACAAGATGTCTATAATTTTTTCTGGAGGGCGTCCTATAATAGCTTTTCCATTTTTAATAACAATTGGTCTTTCTATTAATTTTGGAGTCTCACCCATGATGACGATTAATTCTTTATCATTAATTTTTTCTAAAATTAATTTAGGGTATATGTACTTCAATCTGTTGTATATATATAATATTAAAAAATAAATTTAAAAAAAAATGAAAATGAAAAAGCTAAAATTTAATCTATTATTTATTTTAGGCATTACTATAGCTATTATAGGATGTGATAAAAATGATGATAATATTGTTACAGAAAACACCTCTGTTAATGACAAAAAACAAGTAATCGTTTTAAGTCAAGATAAAGTTGATTTTGGTTTAGTTAAATCTAAGACAGGCGAAAAAGAAGTAGTTATTACGGTAACCAACAAATCAAAAAACACTATAGATAGTTTAAATATCAAAGTAAACACTAAATCCTTTAAAGGGGCGGTTACTGTAAAAGGAGGATCAACAAAAATAGATCCGGATAAATCCATAAATATAACTCTATCATATAATGCTAAAGATGCCAAATCAGGAGAATATAAAGATGGTACATTAACTATAAAACCTGTAAATGGAGAAGCTGTAGTAGTACCATTATTGGTAGTTGTTGAGGAAGAAAAAGAAGATCTGTCAAAAAATGTTCTAACTCTTGACATAAAAGGTTTAGAAAATTTAGGTAAAGACTATGTTTATGAAGGTTGGATTATTGTAGATGAAAAACCTGTAAGTACAGGGGTATTAACATCCGTTACTTTTCCTCAGACATTCAAGGTAGATCCTGTAAAGTTGAAAAAAGCAACAAAGTTTGTTCTTACCATTGAACCTGCTATCGATTCTGCTCCGGAAGAACCTTCAGAAACAAAAGTTTTGGCAGGAGATTTCTATAACAATGATGCTAAAATAGATTCTGGTATAATTGCAGATTTTAGTTCGGTTTCTGGTAAATATGTGTTAGGAGTGTTTACTAGTTATGCTGGTACAAATAACCCTAGCGGTATTTGGTTTGTAGATTACAAAAAATACCCAGATCCTTCTTCATATATGAGTCTACCCAAGCTTCCAAAAGGTTGGAAATATGAAGGATGGGTAGAGATTAAAGGTAAGCTTTTTACTACAGGAACTTTCAGAAATACTGATAGTCATGATGATAATCATAAGTCAGAGCCACATAGGGCGTATTATAATAGATACTTAAGACGCTATTTTAGTGGAGAAGGACCAAGTAGTCCTAGTGAAGATTTTGTATATAATGCTCCAAAAGGATTCAAATTTCCAGCTGACTTAAGAGGAGAAAAAACTTTTATCTCTGTTGAACCATATCCTGATAATGATAGTACTAGGCCATTTATTATAAAGCCCCTAGCTCATAAAATACCGACAGATGCAAAACCTATAGAAGATATTATGACTATGGACAAAGGTCCTGTAACAAAAATTGTAGGAACAGTATCCAGATAAGAAATAAATCATAAAAAATAATTATTTAGCTCTTTTATACTAAGCAAAAAGCTAAATGTTTGAATCTGTTATAGTAAAAGAGGTCGCCTAAAAAAGTTAATTTTTAGGTGATTTTCTTTTTATGATTTTATGTTTTATAAAATATCTATAACTTTTTCAGGAGGGCGTCCTATAATAGCTTTTCCATTTTTAATAACAATTGGTCTTTCTATTAATTTTGGATTCTCAATCATTATTATTATTAATTCATTCTCATTTATTTTTTTGTCTTTATAATTTTCTTTCCAGACAGGCTCATTTTTTCTAACCAGATCTATAGGGGATATACCTAAAAGACTAATAATTCCGCTTAATTTTTCTTTGGTAAGAGGAGTGTCTAAATAATTTACAATTTCAATAGTTTCATTTTTTTCTTTCAGCAAAGCAAGGGCTTCTCTTGATTTGCTGCACCTGGGATTATGGTATATAGTGGTCATTGTTATTTTTTTTAAAAATTACAAGTTCTGTAACATCAAGGATTAGACTTATAGGTTATTCCTGTAATTTTGTAATCTTTGATTTTTTAATTAATCTTCATTTTTTTGTCCCATCATCATTAAATAAGCCTTTAAGAACAAGTCAATGTTTCCGTCCATAACAGCGTCTACATTACCCGTTTCTTCGGTAGTTCTTACATCTTTCACCAATTTATAAGGATGCATAACATAATTACGTATTTGCGATCCCCATTCAATCTTCATTTTTGAAGCTTCGATTTCGTCTCGTTGTGCTTGTTGTTTTTTTAATTCGATTTCAAATAATTGAGATTTAAGCATTTGTAATGCTTTTTCTCTGTTATCATGCTGTGATCTCGAATCTGAGCAAGAAATCTGTATACCGGTAGGAAAATGTGTAAGTTGTACTTTTGTTTCTACTTTATTTACATTTTGTCCACCTGCACCACTGGATCTGGATGTGATAATCTCATAATCTGAAGGGTTTATATCTATTTCTATACTATCATCTGCCAGAGGGTATACATAAACAGAAGCAAATGAAGTATGGCGTTTTGCATTACTGTCAAACGGGGATATACGAACCAATCGGTGTACTCCATTTTCTCCTTTAAGCCAGCCAAAAGCATAATCTCCTTCTATTTCGAGTGTAACCGTTTTTATACCAGCTACATCTCCTTCCTGATAGTTAAGTTCCCTGATTTTGTATCCTTGTTTTTCTGCCCACATCAGGTACATACGCATAAGCATGCTTGCCCAATCACAACTTTCGGTACCACCTGCACCTGCTGTGATTTGTATAACAGCACTCATGCTATCTCCTTCATTACTTAACATGTTTTTAAACTCCAGATCTTCTATTAAGGATTTGGTTTCTTCAAAACGTTCCATAACTTCAGACTCGGTAGCATCTCCTTCTTTAAAAAATTCATAAAGAACCTCTAAATCATCTACTAGAGTCTCTCCTTTTTTATAGTCTGAAACCCATTTTTTTTCAGCATTAAGAGTTCGCATCAATATTTCTGCTTCTTGTGCGTTATCCCAAAAATTTGGTGCGTATGTTTTTTCTTCTTGATTTGCTATTTCTATAAGTTTGGCATCAATGTCAAAGATACCTCCTTAACGCAACCAGGCGCTTTCTGAGATCTAATAATGTCTCGGTAGTAATCATAATCTAATTATTTTTCACAAAAATAGGATTTAACAGTTCAGTAAGAAACAATTTTGGTATTATTTTATAGTTTTAGTGGTTTATACCATATTATTGTTTGAATTTACCGGTACTAACAAAATTTTATACATAAATCATCCTTTTATGAAACTATATTTTATATGTATATTCTTCTTAACAGGGAATATTGTTTCTGCTCAGTTTTTAGAGCAACAAAAAAATCTAACCTCTTATGATGGGTATTTTAAGTTTCATTACAATGAATCAAAAGATGAGATTTATCTGGAAGTTGACAAGCTGGAATCTGAGTTTTTATATGTACACTCATTAGCAACAGGTCTGGGATCTAATGATATTGGGCTAGACAGGGGGCAGATAGGGGACGGAGTAGTAGTTAAATTTCAAAAAGCAGGAAATAAATTGTTGCTTGTTCAACCTAATCAACAATACAGAGCGATAACCGATAATGTATTAGAAAAAAAAAGCGTGGAACAAGCGTTTGCCAAATCGGTATTATTTGGTTTTCCTATTAAGGAAGAAAAATCAAATACTTATGTTATTGATTTAACCCCTTTTCTTTTGGAGGATACACATGGTGTAATTGATCGGTTAAAATTTCAAAAAGAAGGGACTTATAGTGTGGATAAATCACGAAGTGGTTTAAGCATGGAAAGAACCAGGGCTTTTCCTAAAAATGTAGAGTTTGAAGCATTAATAACCTATAAAGGAGCATCGGGCGGGCAAAACATAAAATCGGTAGCTCCGGATTCAAAATATCTTTCGGTTATACAACATCATTCTTTTGTAGAATTGCCAGATAACAAGTATAAAAAGAGAGAATTTGATCCTCGTAGCGGAGCAATATCTATTTCGTATATGGATTATGCAACTCCTGTTCAGCAAACAATTACCAAGCATTATGTTATCAGGCATCGTTTAGAAAAAAAGAATCCGGATCAGGAAATAAGCGAGGCAAAAGACCCCATAATTTATTATCTGGATCCGGGTACTCCAGAGCCTGTTCGTTCGGCATTATTAGATGGTGCAAAATGGTGGAACCAAGCGTATGAAGCTATTGGGTTTAAAGATGCGTTTCAGGTAAAAATATTGCCCGCAGATGCAGATCCTATGGATGTAAGGTATAATGTTATACAATGGGTACATAGATCTACCAGAGGATGGAGTTATGGAGCTAGCGTAGTAGATCCCAGAACGGGTGAAATTATTAAGGGTCATGTTAGCCTGGGGAGCTTACGAATACGTCAGGATTTTTTGATAGCACAAGCATTACTAAACCAACCTTTTAAAGAAAGAGATGATAATTATCAACCTATGCTAGAAATGGCGCTTGCACGTATTCGGCAATTATCGGCTCATGAGGTTGGTCATACTATCGGCTTTGCTCATAATTTTGCTGCCAGTACAAAAAATAGAGCTTCTGTAATGGATTATCCACACCCTACAGTGAGCTTAAAAAATGGTAAAATAGATTTATCTAATGCGTATAGTACTAATATAGGGGAGTGGGATAAAGTAACAGTAGCGTATAGTTATTCTGAGTTTAGTAATGAAGCAAAAGAAAAGGAGGAGCTAAATAAAATTCTAAATAGAGCATATCAAAACGGTATGCATTTTATTACAGATAGTGATGCAAGAGCTCCAGGAGGAGCACACGAATTAGCACATTTATGGGATAATGGGAACAGTGCGACAGAGGAGTTAGAAAATGTATTAAAAGTTAGAGAAGTAGCGATGGCTAACTTTTCTATAGATAATATAAGAAATACTGAACCTTACTCTGTCTTAGAAGATGTTTTTGTGCCTCTTTATTTCTTTCACAGATATCAAACAGAAGCTGCAGTAAAGCTTATAGGTGGATTAAATTATAATTATGCAGTAAAAGGAGATCAACAAACTATAGTAGAAACTATTACTTCTAAAAAACAAAAAGAAGCCCTTACTCAGGTTATTAAAACATTATCCCCACAAGTATTAGCTATTCCTGAAGATAAATTAAAATTATTTCCGCCCAGAGCTTACGGATATCCTCGTACAAGAGAGTCTTTTATGGGTAAAACAGGTGTTGGTTTTGATGCATTAAGTGCGGCTTCTACAGCAAGTGAAATGACTCTAAGTTTATTGCTGCATCCAGAAAGAGTTTCCAGATTGGTACAGCAAAAGGGTTTGGATCAAAGCCAGTTGGGATTATCAGAAACTTTAGAGCAATTAATAAAAGCTTCTTTTGAAACTAAAGCCAAAAATAGTTATCATGCAGAGATCCTGTATGTGGTAAAAGCCAATACCTTAAAATATTTAATGAATTTAGCAAAATCAGAACAAGTATATCCACAGGTTAATGCTATTGCTTATGCCAAAATTAAAGGGTTAATTCCCCTTCTTAAAAGCAAGACTGGAGATGTTACGGATAAAATGTATAATGAGCACTATATCCATCAAATCCAAAGGTTTATAGAAAAACCAGAAAATTATACCATTTTACCTGCTTTTCCAAAAATACCCGACGGATCCCCCATAGGTAGCCTTGGTTGCGGTTTTTAAGAAGTAATAATTTTTATTATAACAGTAAAATATAGTATACAAAATACAGAATGGATATTGAAGGTCGGTTTAAAATCAAATTACAAGAAATAAGTAATGTTCTGGATGTTGAAAATATAGACAATAAAGAGGTAGGGGTTCTTTCTGGGATATCAGGAGTGGCTTTATTTCAGTTTTATTATTCAAAGTTTACAGAGGATGATTATCATGCCGATAAGGGGGTAGAGATCATTACCAAAGCTATAGATATTATTAATACTGGATTTGTATATCCAACTTTTTGTACCGGTATTGCAGGAGCATGCTGGGTATTAGAAATTCTTAAAGAAGAAGGGTTTATAGAGTTGGAAGATGATTTTATGGATGAAGATTTGGATTTGTATTTGTTAGAAGCTATGAAAACAGATATAGAATCCAAAAACTATGATTTTTTGCACGGTGCTCTTGGTTATGGATATTATTTTTTAAAACGGTATCAAAATACTACATCAATAGTATTAAAAGATAATTATAAAAAGTATTTGGAAGAATTGATAAAAGCTTTAAAAAAATCCTCTAAAAAAAGTGATTCAGGCGTTTGGTGGGAATCGGTTCTAAAAAAAGAAGAAGAAATTAAAGGTTGTAATTTGGGACTGTCTCATGGTATATCCAGTATGGTTAATTTTTTATCCAGACTAGCAGAATACGAGGATTTTTATATAAAAGTAGAAGAACTGCTAAGACAGACAGTACGTTATATAATGAGTTGCAAAAATGAGGATACTACTGTTACATCTTCATTTCCTAATTGGGTTCTTAAAGAAACCCTTTCAAATGAAAATTCCAGACTAGCTTGGTGTTACGGGGATTTAGGTATTGGAATATCTATATTACGTGCGGCAGAGATATTAAAAGATGACCATTTAAAAAACGAAATAATAAAACTACTTAAACACTCTGTTAAACGAACAGATACTAAAGAAGCAGGCATTATAGATGCAGGATTGTGTCATGGGGTATACGGAGTTCTTCATATTTATAATTACTTATATAGAAAAACAAAGGACATTACATTTAAAGAAGCTTCAGATTTTTGGGCACACAAAGCGTTGGACATGGCAATACATAAGCAAGGATATGCAGGATATATGGTATGGCGAGGAGGAAATAAAGAAAAATGGGAGCCAGAGGTAAACTTATTAGAAGGAATAGCAGGAATAGGTTTGTCTATTTTGTCTTATATAGCACCTTTTGACACAAAGTGGGATGAATGTTTGTTGATAGGATAATTTTTTATTTCCAATAATCCTCAATCAGTTCTTAACTATATATGAAAAAAGGGTAAGACTTTAAAAAAGTCAAACCCTCGATATTTTAAGTTACACACTTAATGAAACAGTGTCTTTTGATAAAACCTTATAAGATTTTACTACTTACAAAATCATTACATAATTTATTGCCTAGTATACCATTTTAACCCGATACCTGTCATTAAGTTAAGTTGTATTCTTTTTGAGGATGAATATCTGTAAAAGCAAAATACCCCTTCACTTGGATTATGGATTCCAGCCTACGCTAGATGAACTGTGCTTAAAAACAAATATTTGGTTGATAATTTTCTATATATTTCTGT
>NZ_CDSBKO010000077.1:0-23084 GCF_977115655.1 Aquimarina sp. | reverse complement strand
TTACTATTTTAAGTTATGCTAGAAACCCGAAGAGCGATGCAGAACTTTGTTTTTGTCCCTGACCTCGATTTTCGTACTTCCGTCACCCGACTTCTGACCTCCGTCGTCTTACTTATTTTATTTTTTTCTTCAGTAAAATCACTTCTTTTTGAAGCTGCTCTGTTTTCTTATTCTGCTCAATCATGTATAGGGTAAGTTCTTCAATTTTTTGAAGTAGTTTGGCGTTCATTTCCCCTAGTTGAATTCCATTTTTTTCTACTTCTTTAGCAGAAGGGATATCTTTTAAATGCCCTTTATGGATAATGTGATTTTCTACTTCTTGTAAGGTCGGTAAGTTGTACTCTTTTTCGAATACAAAATCTGGCCAAGTATTATATAATGCTACTTTTACTTCTTCTGCTGCTATTTTTCCTTTAACACCAAGTTTGTATCCTTTTGAGTCAATAGTTCCAATGCCTATATTGCCGTTCTTTATAGAAAAAACCTCTTGGTCACTTTCAGCTCTGGTTTTTTGTACAATACTTAATCTTGCTCCTGATTGATCTCCAAGTGTTTTAAAAATATATGCATAGGACGTATTGTTGTTAACGCTTTGGTCGTTAGAATTACCTAGTTTTATTCCACTATTATTTACACTGTTATAATAAACGTCTTTGCTTAAATCCAATTTTTCTGTAGGATTAATGTTTCCAATACCAATATTATGATTTTTTACACTAAATATTTCTTGATCATTTTCTGCCCTAGTTTTTTGTATAATGCTTAATCTTGCTCCCCATTGATCGCCAAGAGTCTTAAAGATATAGCCATAAGATGTATTATTGTTAACGCTCTCCTCATTAGAATTACCTAATTTTATTCCACTATCATTAACATTATTGTAGTATGAATCTTTGCTTAAATCGAGTTTTTCCGTAGGATTCGTAGTTCCAATACCTACATTACCATTCGGCGGATAAACATTTGTCTGTGAAAAATTAATAAAAGAGATAAGCAAAAAGCTTACGAATAGAAATATATTTTTCTTCATCATTAAAAATTAAATAAATATTGATTTTTTTATTGGGTAGGAATTCAAGGGCAAAAATACATAAATACAGAGATTAATTTTAAAAATATTAATAATTTAAAGATTTAATAAATATAGACCCGAAACCCGGCACTATGTTCACCGTTCCCGTAGTTTATTTTATGTCACCAGCTATACAGAAGCTGTTCCCGGTGGTGTAGTATCCCTTCCCGGCAATCAAAAATGCTTCCCGTAGGTATGTTTGTCCTTCCCGTAAGTATAGATACCCTTCCCAGCAATCAAAAATGCTTCCGTAGGTATGTTTACCTTTCCCGTAAGTACAGAGACCCTTCCCGGCGGTTAGTACTACTCTCCCGGCACTATAATACCCTTTCCCGGCACTTAAAAGTATCTTCCTGGCAGCCGGGAGCAAGTATATCAAGGGCAGGGGTACTAAGGTGTCTTTTATAAGGATTGCATAGCAGGTGGAGATGTTCGAAGCTCAGGGTTTATGGTAATACATTGTGGGATGCGGCATTCGAAGACCGGTTATCATCAAATATCTACTAACAGTCGAAAAAAATAAGAATTTACAGTAAGAAAATATACACTTATGTTTAAAAAATGAGTGTTTACTGTAGGGCAAAAGTATATTTCACGTTTACTGACTTCCAGCCTCCGACACCCGACTTCTGACACCCGACTTCTGACACCCGACTTCTGACATCCAACCTCCGACATCCGACACCCGACTTAAACCTTATAAAACCCCAATACCAAGGAGAACCGCAAAAATGATTAATAGAATTCCTACTACTAATTGAATAGTATGTATGGTTACTTTTTTAAGAAACTTATTTCCTAGATACGCTCCTGTAAAAGCCATTATAGTGGCAGTACATAGCATTGGATAATTAAGTTTGTCTTCTAACAAAAAAAGATCTTTTGCATATACAGCCAGTCTGGAAATATCAATAAAACATGCGATAACAACTCCTGTAGCTATAAAAGCTTCTTTGCTAAGTTTTGCTCGTATTAAAAAAGCAGTTCGTAAAGCTCCCTGATGACCAGATAGTCCTCCAAAAAAACCACTAAGTGCACCACCAAGAGGCAGATATTTTATATCAAATTCTAATCGTTTTAATTTTGGGATTAAATCAAAAAGCGAAAAAAAGATAAGTAAAACTGAAATACATATTTTTATTATAGTTATTTCATGCATTTTATTAAAAAGAGAGTAGGTGTATACAGACTCTAAATATGTAAGTTTGGTAAGCGTATAGGCTCCTAAAAAAGCAAATAAAATTGCGGGTAGTCCGAAGCGAAGCACAGTTTGGATGTTTGCTTTTTTGCCAACAAGGGTTAACTTAAAGAGGTTATTAAGTAAGTGTACTATTGCAGTTAAAGCAATTGCAATATCTATAGGGAAAAATAAAGCAAATACAGGAAGTAGTAATGTGCCTAGCCCAAAACCAGAAAAGAAGGTTAATCCTGATCCTAATAAAGCAACAATACCTACCAGAATAAAATCCATTTTTAGAGATTTATTTTAAATACTATTCTAATGCTAGATACAAAAGTTTAGATATATGGTTTCAGGCTATTTTAGCTTTTTTGCTCTTTGTTAAAATATACCAGATAATAATACATCTGTTTCTCTTCGTCCCAGCCTTTTTCTACGAACTTTTCTGCGGATTCAGGATTTATAAAATCCATTTTTATCTGCACATTGGTATCCAGATTTATGACATTTTTAATTTTTTTACGTGCTGCGGTTACTGCATTATTTGCAATAGGAAAAGTAGTAAGGTCTTCTATATGGTATTTTGGTGCTTTTTCTTCTTTATAATGTTTAAATTCTGGTATTAAATCGGGATTATCGATTACATCATTCAAAAAAGCAGATTCTTCAAAAGTATCGTTTTTTGCAAAATGATTCACTGCACGATTCATAAACATTACCTCTTCTTTTTTATCTTCGGCGGGTAGTACAACGTCTTTAGCAAAGTCCTGACAGAATTTCATGTACTTTTTTGTGTAAAAATTTTCATCGGCAAATGCATCTACCCCCAAGAAATGTTCTAACCAATATTTGGTATCGTATCGGTTGGAGTCTACAGAAAGAATCTTGTAACCTTCTTCTTTTTTATGGTTAAAAATTAAACACCCTTTATCTAATTTATTAAGATTTACTCCTTGTTGAATTAATAATTCTATAATAGATTCTTTTTCATCAAATTGTAGGAAATCATGTTTTAATTCTGATTTGAATATCCCAATCGCATCTACCTTTTCATTGTCAATAGTAACATTATCCAAATACGTAACATATAATTCGCCACTTTTGATATGCGGGTGTTGAGATTGCTCATAAAGCAATGAAGCTATTCGTTTGGATTTTTCATGTACAGAAGATGGTTCCTCAAAAATCTCGGTTACAATTTTATATAATGGATTAAATTCTACATCTACTTCGTTTACAAACTGAAAATAATTTTCTTCTTTTTCTCTAAAAGGTTTAAAAAAATACTCTTTTAGTAGAGCAGTTAATTCATCGTTAAGAGTATATGCAGATTCAGACAGGAATATACTTTCGTTTTTGTTTTTATTTCCTATTTTATGAACCGATAAAGATTCTATTTGAGTACTATATAGATTAATCATGTCTTTTGGGTTTCAAAGCTACAAAGTAGCAAAATGTTACAGGTTTTTATTTATTTTAAGACCCGAGTATATTATACTAAAAATAGTGATTTGGTTTTAAGCGGATTATGTTAATTCCAGTTTTCATCAAAACCAAAATCATCATATTCATCCAAATCTACAAAATCTTCTTCTTCGTCAAAATTATCTAAATCATCTGCTTTAAATTCTTTGTCCGGGGCTTCATCAGGTATTTGTCCGTGCGTATACATTACATTTGGATATTCTCTACCAGTTTCATATTCTACTATTTCTGCTAATTCTACCAGGAATGTCCACATATTCAAGAAATCGTAAACGTAAATCAATCTGGGAGAATTTTCATGAGCTACATCTATAAGCGTAGTTTCACTCATTAATCGAACAGGGTCACTACTATCACTCATATCAAACAAGGATATTTCTTCGCCTTGATTCCATTGCTCATCACTTATGTAAAAGGAAGCCATTTCGGTTCCGTCAAATCCAAAAGATTGAGTAATTACATTGTGAAATTGCTCTAAAGTGTCATCTTGTTCAATTTCAATATCTCTAAACACATCCTCTTCGGTGTCCAGTATAACTCTGAAACGGTAAATCATTCTTAACTAATTTGAAAAATGCAAAGATACTATAAAAGGATTGTTATTTGCTAAAACGGTGTAATGAAAAAGTCATTGTGCCAAGAAGAAAGAAAGCAACGACTTGATGGAGTACTCCCAATGTTATAGGTACTCTGTATATTAATGTAAATATGCCAAGTAAAAATTGAATACCAACGATAATCAATAATGTGTTTAATGCATTTTTTTGCGTATTGTTTTTTTTAATTCTTTTGCTTTTTCGCCAGATAATGTAGATAAGTGCAACAACTATATATGCCAAATACCGGTGAACGAACTGAACGCCACTTTTTCCTTCAATAAAATTATTTATAATTGGGGACTGCTCGATGTAAACAGACTCATGGATTAAAGCCCCGTCATTCATTAATGGCCAATGATTGTGTAAAAGACCAGCATCTAATCCTGCAACAAACGCCCCATATATAATTTGAAGTAAAAGTATTGCTAACGTGAACCGAATAAGGTTTCGGAATTTGATGTCTGTTATTTTCTTTTCAGGATATATTAGATCTAATGCAACCCATAAAGTGTATGCAAAAGTTATAAATGCAGCTGTGAGGTGCATTGCAAGTCGATAGTGACTTACATCGGGTCTGTCAATCAATCCGCTTTTTACCATGAACCAACCTAAAAACCCTTGAAAACTACCCAAAAACATCAATACCAAGCATTTTTTTATAGTGGATCCGGTAAGCTGTTTTCGGATTAAAAAATAAGCAAAAGGAATCATAAAAACGACACCTATAAATCTTCCGATAACGCGGTGTAACCACTCCCAGAAATAAATATCTTTAAAATCTTCTAAGGTAAATTGATTATTTATTTTTTGGTATTCAGGATATTGTTTGTATAAATCAAAAGCGGCATTCCATTCTGCTTCATTCATTGGTGGTATTGTTCCTGAAATTAGCTTATAATTGGATATAGATAATCCAGAATGGGTAAGTCTGGTAATACCACCTACAACTACCATTATAAAAATTAACAGACATCCTGTGAGCAACCAGTATATTACACTTTTGTTATCCTTTTTCATTTTTTTTTTTGTTAAGAAGAATCTAAGACATGGGGGGCTTAGAATCTAAGAAAAGTATAATTTTTATTAAGAATCTTTGATTTTTTTGATATAGCTAACTAACATACGCTCAATTTCTCTAGTGTTTTCAAACAAAACATTGAAATTGTTTTCTTGAATAAAAGAAAGGTTCTTTCCTATTTCTAATTGAGTCTGTAATTCAAAAAGTGAACTGATAGCAATATTTAAAAATCTTAAATAATCATTTTTACCTAATCTTCCATAACCTTCAGCGATGTTACTAGGAACTGAAATTGATGCTCTTCTTATTTGAGAAGTTAAGCCATATAATTCTTCTTTAAGAAATGTTTTTGTTTCAAGATATATATTAGTGACCAATTCCATCGATTTTTGCCAAATTATCAGGTTTTTGAATGTACTCATAATTGATTTAGTATTAAATTAAAATTTCAAAAACTATAGTTTTATAGCCTTTGAAATTTAGATTCTTAGCTACTCTTTAGTCCTAGTTCTTCCCCTTTTTTAATCATAAATAAATATGCAGCTCCATGCTCATTAGGTATTTCTCCTTCAAGAATAGCCTCTTTTATGGCTTCTTTTATGATTCCGATTTCTCGGGAAGGCTGGATATTAAATGTTTCCATGATTTCTTCTCCTGTAACCGGGGGTTGAAAATTACGAACCTGATCCCGTTCTTCTACTTCAATCATTTTTTGTCGAACGGCCTTAAAGTTATTATGGTACTTTTTGAAACGTTTAGGATTTTTGGTAGTAATATCTGCTTCACAAAGCGTCATTAGTTCTTCAATGTAATCCCCTGCATCAAATACTAGTCGTCGTACAGCAGAATCCGTGACTTCTGAAGCAATTACTATAGGTCTGGAACTCATTAATACCATTTTTTGTACAAACTTCATTTTTTCATTCAATGGCATTTTTAAGCGCTTAAATAATTTGTACACCATTTTGGATCCTACAAATTCATGCCCATGAAAAGTCCAACCAGCTTTTTTGTTAAACCGCTTTGTAGGGGCTTTGCCAATATCATGTAATAATGCAGCCCATCGTAACCAAAGATCATCGGTATTTTCAGAAATGTTATCTACCACTTCCAGGGTGTGATAAAAATTATCTTTATGTCTTTGCCCTTCTACTTCATCAATTCCTTTAAGAGCAATAAGTTCGGGTAAAATAAAACCTAAAAGCCCTGTTTGTTCCAGTAATTTAAAGCCAACGGAAGGTTTTGTGCTTAAAAGAATTTTATTTAGCTCATCAACAATTCGTTCTTTGGTGATGATTTTGATTCGATCTTTATTACTGGTAATCGCTTTTAATGAGGCAGATTCTATTTTAAAATTAAGTTGTGTGGCAAAACGAATTGCTCTCATCATTCTTAAAGGATCATCAGAATAAGTGATATCCGGATCCAGAGGAGTGCGAATTATTTTTGATTTTAGATCTTCCAGTCCCCCAAAAGGGTCTAAAATATCTCCAAAATTTTGATTGGATAATCGCAATGCAAGAGCATTAATTGTAAAATCCCGCCTGTTTTGATCGTCTTCCAAAGTTCCGTTTTCTACTTTGGGGTTTCGGCTATCTTCAGTATAAGACTCTTTTCTGGCACCAACAAACTCTACTTCAATATCATCAAATTTTAGCATTGCAGTACCATAGGTTTTAAAAACCTGTATTTTTGGATTACCAGGCAAAAGTTTAGAAACCTCTTGTGCCAGTTCTATCCCGCTTCCTACTGCTACAATATCAATATCTTTGGCAATCCCTCTTTGCAAAATATAATCTCTTACAAATCCGCCAATAACGTAACTGTCTGTGTGTATGTTTTCTGAAGCTTTTGTGATTGTATTAAAAATTGGATAATCTAATGCTTCTTTGTAGTTTTTAACTTCCGACATGAATCAATTTACTTCCTGATAATTTTTACAGTACTATCCCCGCCAATTTTGATAATAGAAGAAGGTTTAGTCCCTTTGTTTTGTAAAGGCAAATTTACGATATAGTCTACGCCTTCCAAAATAGCTTTTGATATTTCTTCAAAGTTTTTTGGGGTAGCAGCAGTGCTAATATTTGCTGATGTAGAAACGATTGGGCGTTTTAATTTTTTGATTAATTTACTGCAAAAAGGATCTCTAACTACTCTTATACCTAGTGTGTTGTCATTGGCTATTACGTTTTCTGCAACCCGTAATGGTCTGTCATATATAATAGTTGTAGGATTGGTTGCATATTTTAAAATATCATAAGCAACTTCCGGTATTTCTTCTACATATTGTTGTAACATTTTAAAATCACTCACTAAACATATCATCGATTTACTCTCTTTGCGGTTTTTGAGCGCGAATATTTTGTCAATAGCCTCAGCATTAGTGGCATCGCAACCAATACCCCAAATTGTATCTGTAGGGTAGAGGATGATTCCTCCTCTTTTTAATACAGTAAGTGCTTTTTCTAATTCTATTTGTTGATCAACCATTTAAATAATTATTATAAAAAAGCAAAAATACAAAAGAAGCTTGGTTTTGACCTTTACATTGATATGTAAATAAAATATAATAAGAAAAAGGTTATGGATTGCTGATAAACAAGTTGTTTTAAACAAGGTTATGGATATTCATACAAAGGACTCTTTTAGGGCTTGATCCGTATTGAAGAGTTTAATTCTCCGAAGCTTGTTTTGAAATAAAGGAGAAAGTTTCTGCTGAGGGCTTGCCCCGGGGTATTTGACTAACAAATTAAGACGAGATGATTATTGGTTTTGATTTCTAAAAATCCTTCATTTAATTATTAATTACTATATATTTGCTTATAAATTATTTATCTTTTTTATGAAAGTTTTACATGTCTCTGGAGCTAATAGTTGGGGAGGGAACGAAAGACAGTTAGTCGATTCTACGTATGATTTAGAAAGATTGGGGGTAGAGAATATAGTATTTTGTTTTAAAGGCTCTCCACTTGAGGAGTGTCTTGCAAATCAAGGTATTAGTTATGTTAGTGTGCCAAAAAGAAAATCTTATTCTTTTGCATTATTAAAGCTTTTGAAAAATGCGGTTGATGAAAATGATATAGATTTAATTCATATACATACAAGTAATTCTGTAACGACTTGTGTATTGGCGGATCTTATATATAAATTAAAAAGGCCTATAGTTTTTTCAAAAAAAGGAATAAGTACAACAAAAAGAGGGTTAAGTTTATATAAGTATAATTATAAAAATATAAAGAGTGTTATTTGTGTGTCGAAAGCGGTAAAGGAATCGTTTAAAGATACTCTCAAGCCAAAAAACCACCATAAATTAAAAGTTATTTATGATGGGATTAGATTAGAAAGAGCAGAAAATAAAGCTGCTTTAGATATTAGAAAAGAATATAATATCAAAAGTGAAATTTTTGTTATTGGTAATATTGCCAATCATACCAGGGCAAAAGATTTAAAGACTTATGTAAAAACAATTAATCATTTGGTGAATGTTTTAGGGGTTAAAAATGTGTTTTTCTTTCAAATAGGAGATTTTTCAAAATATACGGAAGAGTTTATGTCTCTGGTCGAAGAATATAAATTAAAGAATTATATTCATTTTGCAGGATTTGTAGAAAATGCGATGGATGTTTTGACTCAGTTTGATGTATATTTTATGTCTTCTGAGCGGGAAGGGTTACCAATTACAATTTATGAAGCCTTTTATAAAAAAATCCCTGTTGTCTCTACAAAAGCAGGAGGTATTCCTGAAGCTATTACAGATGGCGAAACTGGTTTTTTAAATGATGTAGGGGATTTTGAAGGACTGGCAAATAACCTTAAAACACTTCTGTCAGATGATTCTAAGAAAGAAATTTTTGCAGAAAGATCATATACCATTCTTATGGAAAGGTTTACTTCCAGACAGTTAGCAAAAAATACTTTAGATTTATATAAAGAAGTAATTAATGAACGTTAACATCGCATTAATAATAACTACTTATAATTGGGTAGAAGCACTAGAGTTGGTTTTGATGAGTATCAAACAACAAAAAGTATTGCCTTTTGAAGTCTTGATAGCAGATGATGGATCTACTGAAGATACTAAACAGTTAATAGAAAAAATCAAACAAGATTTTCCTGTTCCATTATATCATATTTGGCATGAAGATGAAGGGTTTAGAAAAACCAGAATATTAAACTTAGCTATCTCTAAAACAAAATCAGATTATATTATTCAATTAGACGGGGATTGTATTGTTCACAAATACTTTGTATCGGATCATCTTAGGGGTATTGAGAAAAACACATACCTATATGGTTCAAGGGTTAATATTCAAGAGGTTTTTTTGAAAACATTGTTTGGTGAAAAGAAAATAAATTTTTCTCTTTTTACTAAAGGAATTAAAAAACGAGGAAGGAATATTCATTTACCCTTTTTAGGAAAAGTTTTATATGGTAAACAAAATACACTGTCCAAAAAGTTAAGAGGGTGTAACTTATCTTATTGGAAATCTGATTTTATATCGATAAACGGATATAACGAAGATATGACAGGATGGGGGAGAGAAGACTCTGAATTAGTTGCAAGATTAATAAACAAGGGAGTCAAAGGCAAGCGTTTAAAGTTTATGGCGATTATTTATCATATCTGGCATAAAGAAAGCTCAAAGCACAAGTTGAATATTAATGATGCTATACAAGAAAAGGCTATTAAAAATAAAAGTGTTTGGTGTGAAAATGGTATAAATAAGTATATAAGGGTATAGTTTATTTTAAAATTAGTATTCTGAGACTTAAATATAATCAAAACACACCTTTCCTGTTACTAAGATAAAATGCAAAATAAGTTTATTATACATACAGATTATACATCTGTCAAAACTCAGGTAAAAGAAACTATAGCCAATTTTGATGTATATCAGGATACTCTGGGAGATGCAGAGCGAAATGTTATAAAAATTGTAAAAATAGAAGATAAAAAATATACTATTAAGTCCTTTAAAATTCCCAATCTTATAAATCAAATTGCATATCGTTTTTTTAGAAAATCAAAAGCAGAGCGATCTTATAATTATGCAAATAAGTTATTGGAACTAGGAATTAAAACACCATTTCCATTAGCTTATGATCTTTATACAACACCTTTTTTGTTCAAAAAAAGTTATTATGTTAGTGAGTTACTAGAGTATAATCTTACATATAGAGAACTGGTGCATCAACCGGATTATCCGGATCATGAAATAATATTAAGGGCTTTTACAAGGTTTACTTATGATTTACATCAAAAGGGAGTACTTTTTTTGGATCACTCCCCAGGAAATACATTGATCGTAAAAACCGATTATGGATATGATTTTTATTTGGTGGACCTTAACAGAATGGAGTTTAAAGAACTGGATTTGGATGCAAGGATTCGTAACTTTTCGAGGCTAACTCCCAAAAAAGAAATGGTGGCAGTTATGTCTGATGAGTATGCTAAATTAACAGGAGAGGACGAATCTTTGATTTATCAAAAGATGTGGGCACTCACAGAGGCATTTCAAAAAAAATACCACGGTAAAATAGCTATGAAAAAGAAAATATTTTTTTGGAAGAAAAAATATAGAAATTCTTAGTTTTATTTTCTGTTTCTGCGATATAACCACAGCTTTACATATCTCATAAAAACAGCATATCCTTGTACATAGCCTATGACCAAACCGGGAACACCATCCCTAAAACCACTTTGTATGATATAATGTTTGAAAAATCCCCAAAAAGGCTTGATTATAAAATGAAAAGGAGTTAGGCGGTTGGTTTTTTTGTCATAATCTTCTGCTTGCCATGTAGCATACCTGTTTAGTTTATGGATATAAGCATCAAAAGTAGTATAAGTATTGTGATAAAACTTACTTTTTAGCATTCCAATTTTTCCTTGGGCAACAATCTCTTCATGCACATGTCTGTTGTCATATTTACATTTGTCCCTATGAAATAGGCGAATGACTTTATCGTTTCTCCATCCACTATAATGAATACGTTCTCCCATAAAATGATTCATTCGTTTTATCCAATATGCAACAAAACCATCTTTTTCAGGGGCTTTTAAAATCTCCAGAACTTCATTTTTAAGTTCGGGAGTAACCCTTTCATCTGCATCAACCAATAATATCCATTGATGTGTTGCCTGAGGAATAGCCCAGTTTTTTTGGGTAGACGGATAATCAAATTTTCTTTGGATAATAAAATCAGTATACTCTTTTGCAATTTCTACAGTTCTGTCTGTGCTATAAGAATCCACAACCATTATCTCATCAGCAAAAGAAACAGATTCTAAGACCTCTTTAATATTATGTTCTTCGTTAAAGCAAGGAATAATAGCCGTAACTTTTTCTCTATGTGAAGTGGTTTTTTCTATGATGATTTAATTTTAAAGTGCAAATTACAAGTTTTTACTCAAAAAAACAGACAATTGATTAATGAATAATTCAGGTTTTAAAAAAAGGTAAAGCTCTAAAGATTTATTTTTAAGTTCTTTCGTTTTTTTCTGTAAAAATAATTCAGGTAAATAATCGGATAAATGAACAGATACGTGTGTTTCCCCATCTTCAAACATATTCCAATCTTTTTTATGTATCCATGGTGAGAAAATAGTAAAAGTAGGTATATTTAGAGCTTTTCCCATGTTTATAGCACCACCTTCATTACCAACTAAAGCATTACAGTGAAATAATATAGCAAGAAAACCCCGTAAGCTTTTTGCAAATACATCCAGGTGAATATATTTTTTTGTTTTGTAATTTGTTAAGTTATAAATAGTGCGAGCATCATTTTCCTGATCTGGCATATAATTAAAAAGAATATATGCCCCTGTGTCATTAGCAATAGTATCTATTACTTTTGCCATATATTCAAAAGGTAATGTTTTTCTTGATTCGCTTCCCAAAACACTAATCATTATTATAGGAGCGGTTGCCAAAATACCATTAGATTCTAAAAACTCTTTGGCTTTTTCCTTTTCTTCTTTAGTTAGAAATATTTTAGGTTTGGTTATTTCTGACACTATGCTGTCCTCAGGAAAAACTAGCCGTAACCTGTTTTCTATCGCAATACTGGCATTTGTTATGGGAATAGAACTTCTTTTGATAGTTTTGGTATATAAAAACTGAGTATACCATTTATAGAAAGATACTTTTGTTGAGGCACCAGAAAACAAAGTAATAAGGTTACTTTCTAATTTTCCGTATACATCGATTACATGATCATATTCAGACCTGCGTAATTGCTTTAAAAAAGTAAAAAACTCTTTTTTACTACTTTTATGCTTTTTTTTAAACTCTATAATGTTATCAAAAAATGGATTTTCTGCAATAACAGGTCTTGTATTGGAATTAACCAGGAAATCAATAGTAGCATCGGGGTGTATTTTTCTTAATGCTTCGCAAATAATAGTACTTGTAAGCACATCGCCGATCATTTTTTGTTGAATAACCAAGATTTTAGCCATATATTACTCAGGAGTTAATTTGTTGTTGATGACCCTAGTATTAAAGGTTTGGATATAAGCTTTAGCTTCTTTTTCTATGTTTTGTAACTCTTTACTGTTATTGTTATTGTGTGTGAGATTTTTTATTTGCATCCTGTCTTGAACCCAATTATAAAAACCAATAGTTTTTGTTCCGTCAAAGATTAGATAATATTCATTTTTAACAAAATGATATACTCCGCTTTGGTAAAAAGCAATGATCCTGTCGTTTTTTGAAAGTTCATTTCCAAAAGTAAGAATTGTTCCTTTATAGTTAAGATATTCTAAGATGCTGGGAAGGATATCTATTTGTTGAAAATTTTTATAGTTTACTCCTTTTAAATTAGGGTTTGAAGGGTCAAAAAATAAAATTGGAATAGAAAATTTTCCGAGTTTTGTTTTGTAAAACCCGGTTCCGGCAGATGAACAGTGATCTGCTGATAAAACAAATAAAGTATTGTTGTACCATTTTTGTTTTTTTGCATATTCAAAAAACTTTTTAAGCGAGTAATCAGTATACCCTATGCTTTCATGTATTTTTTCAGTTCCTTTTGGGAATTTTTCTCTATGTTTTTCAGGAATAATATAGGGGTTGTGAGAAGATATGGTAAATAAGGTAGAAAAAAATGGCTCTTTAAAAGTGTTTAATTTTTCACCAAAAAATTGTAGAAATTCTTCATCAAAAATACCCCAACGCCCATCTTCACCACCGGGGTACGGATATTCATTTTTTCCAAAATAATCTTCAAAACCGGCAATCTTGGCGTATTGGTCAAAATTTTGACTACCATTAAAAGCACCATGAAAAAAGGAAGTGTAATATCCCTCTTTTTTAAGGAGAGCAGGCAAGCTATTGGTTTTGTTAAAAGCATAAGTAGAGTGAATAAAATTACCCTCCATCAGGCTAGGAATACTTGATAATATAGAAGGAACAGCATCTATAGATAATCTTCCGTTGGCAAACGCATTTTTGAAATATAAAGATTGTGTTATTAAAGAATCTAAAAAAGGGGTGTATCCTAAGCCATTATTGTCAAAGCCAATATTTTCGTCTCCAAAACTTTCTAAAATAAGGATTATTACATTTTTTTTAATACTGGTTGTGTCCGGATTGAATGTTTTGATCGGATTGAAAAAAAGCGGAAGATCTTTTTCTTTATAATAAGTAAGATTGGTGAGGTCTCCTTTTTTTACCAAAGTTTTTAAAATACAAAAAGGAGTGTTCAAAACCAATGATACGTTATGTATTCCTACATGATTTATTGCATGAATTCTACGTAAAGGCTTTTCTTGTATTCCTCCTCTTGCTCCTAGAAAGCTTAAGCCCAGAATAAAAAGAAGCATTCCTGTTTGAATGATATAATCTTTTTTTGTTTGTTGATTTGGTTTAACAGTTCCTTTTATTTTTGGGATAGATTTCCAGAATAAAATTAATAATAAGGTTAAAAGCAAAGGGATGTGCCAAAACTCTAATATAAAAGAATATAATAATGCAGGGATTTCTTGTTCCATTCCTTTTGCTGTTATCATGCTAAAAGAACTACGTCTTCCTGTGAATTTAAAATATTCAATATCAATAAAATTAGTAGATAAAAATATTGCATTGATGATAAAGAAAAGGATTTTTATTGTTTTTAGGTATAAAGAGTTGTATTTAAAAGTCCCGGGTATTGAGAGTGCTATTATAATTAAAAAATTGCTATATAAAATAGCCGAAAGATCAAAACGGGATCCATATAAAAAATCTAAGTAATTAACTTTACTAAAATGATTATTGTTGAAAATATAAAATAGAATCCTGCTTATTTGATAGAGAACTAAAACCAGTGCTAATTTTTTAAATAATAGAACAAGAAAAGGATTGTTTGTTTTCAAAAATAATAATAGTTTATTCGTTGCATTAATATAGTAACTTGTTTTGTAAAAAAAATAAATGCGAGTTAGAGTATTTTTTGATATTGAAACGGTTAAAATCCTTACTTTTTTCTAACCCTCTAAGCTTTATATAATCAAACCCTGCATTGGAGCAAGAGATTCTTTTGATATATAATACTGTAACTAACTCTAATTGTGCTTCAATATAGTAAGTCGTTATGACTCACAACTTCCAGGTTCTGATATATAAGGAAAAAGCCCTTGTATTTGTATAAGATACAAGGTGTCGTTCAACTCAAAAAAGTTTAAACCACTTCAATTTGATTTTCTATACAAGATAATAAAAAACAATATCTTGTATAGAAAATTTTTCACCTCTGTATAAGTACCTCCACGCAAGGTTTGGTTTTTTATACAGCTACATCATATTCTCGAAGCGCATCATTAAGAGACGTCTTCTTATCAGTACTTTCTTTGCGCTTACCTATTATTAATGCACAAGGAACGTTGTATTCACCAGCATTAAATTTTTTAGTGTAACTCCCCGGGATAACAACAGATCCGGCAGGAACCACTCCTTTTCTTTCTATAGGAGAGTCTCCTGTTACATCAATAATTTTTGTAGAAGCAGTAAGTACTACATTAGCCCCAAGAACAGCCTCTTTTTCTACTCGTACACCTTCAACTACAATACATCGGGATCCAATAAAAGCATTATCTTCTATAATTACAGGAGCCGCTTGTAGTGGTTCTAATACGCCACCAATTCCAACACCTCCGCTTAAATGAACATTTTTTCCTATTTGTGCACAGCTACCAACGGTTGCCCATGTGTCTACCATTGTTCCTTGATCTACATAAGCCCCAATATTTACATAGCTAGGCATTAATATAGTGCCAGGGGAGATATATGCACCATGTCTGGCAACAGCATTTGGAACAACACGAATACCCTTAGCTTCATACCCTCTTTTTAAAGGTATTTTATCATGGTATTCAAATATACCAGCTTCCAGAGTTTCCATTTTTTGGATAGGAAAGTATAAAACAACCCCTTTTTTTACCCATTCATTTACTTGCCAGCCACTCTGAACAGGTTCTGCTACTCTAAGTTTACCAGAATCTAATAAGCTAATAACTTCACGTATAGCTTCTTGGGTAGAAGTTTCTTTTAAAAGTTCCCTGTTTTCCCAGGCTTTCTCTATGATTTCTTTTAGTTGGTTCATGGACTTTAAATTTTTTGGTAAAGATAATAGCTTCCTTTTAAAATCATACGGATAAACCATATTTTAGGAAACCATTAATAAATACAGTGATTTTTGTAATAATATTATATTTTTGCAAAAAAAAAAGCATGGCACGTATTTTGGCAATTGATTATGGGGGGAAACGCTGTGGGATAGCAATTACAGACGAATCTAAAATAATCGCTTCGGGGTTAACCACTGTAGATACAAAAAACCTGTTATCTTGGTTAAAAGATTATGTGTCTAATGAAGAAGTGGAGGTTTTTGTAGTAGGAGAGCCTAAAAGGTTACATGGTGAAGCCTCGGAAAGTGAAAAACTGATTCAACCTTTTTTATTAAAACTGGCAGATAGTTTTCCAGATATTCCTGTAAAAAGAATAGACGAGCGTTTTACTTCCAAAATAGCTTTTGATACAATGCTTGCTAGCGGGATTTCAAAAAAGAAACGTAGAGATAAAGCACTGGTAGATCAGATTAGCGCAACAATTATATTGCAGGATTATCTGTATAATCAATGAGTAATAAAAAGAAATAAGAAAAATAAAATATGATACTTCCAATCGTAGCATACGGAGATCCTGTATTGAAAAAAAAGGCTAAAGAAATAGATAAAGATTATCCAAATCTGTCAGGGCTTTTAGAAAATATGTTCGAAACTATGTATAATGCTCATGGAGTTGGGTTGGCAGCCCCTCAAATCGGACTTTCAATCAGGTTGTTTCTTGTAGATGCAGAACCTTTTTCTGAAGATGAAGAATTATCTGAAGAAGAAGCAAAAGAGTTAAAAGACTTTAAAAAAGTGTTTATAAATGCAACCATCCTTGAAGAAACAGGAGAAGAGTGGGTTTTTACAGAAGGGTGTTTGAGTATTCCGGACATTCGGGAAGATGTTTTTCGTAAAGAGAGAATCAAAATAAATTACTTTGACGAAAATTTTGTAGAACATACAGAGATTTATGATGGATTGGCAGCAAGAGTAATTCAACACGAATACGATCATATTGAAGGAATTTTATTTACCGATAAGTTGTCAAGTCTTAAAAAACGCTTAATCAAAGGGAAACTAGCTAATATTTCTAAAGGTAAAATTAATTCGGAATACCGTATGCGTTTTCCTTCTGTGAAAAAAGGAAGATGATTTTCAGGTCACTTTTAACATTTATGTTGGCTACTGTTTGATTTTTTAAAAAGAACTACAGATATTTGCCAACTTTAGAAAATAATAAGAGATGTATAGATAATTTTAGTTTGTATAAGTTGTTTATAGTTAGGTTTCTATGTCGTCTTCAAAAAAGATTATATCATAAATAAAAATATATGAGTTTAGATAAAATATTAGCAATTTCGGGTAAACCTGGTCTATATGAGTTAAAAACACAAACCAGAAGTGGTTTTTTGGCAGAATCTTTAATAGATGGCAAGAGGTTGTCTGTAAGTATACGACACAATGTAAGTGTGTTAAGTGAAATTGCAATTTATACCCTTACAGAAGAGGTGCCATTAAGAGAAATCTTTAAAAAGATATATGAAAAAGAAAACGGAGAGCAAACCATAAGTCATAAGGAATCCAAAAATAAATTAGAAGAATACTTTGCTGAGGTATTACCAGATTATGATGAGGAAAGAGTATATTCCAGCGATATGAAAAAGGTTATACAGTGGTATAATATTTTGCAATCCAAAGGATTGACAGACTTTTCTGAACCTGAAAAAACTGATAAAGCAGATCAGGAAGAAGAATAGCTTCCGGGTTATTGTAAACGATTGTAAACCTGTATACCGTCATTAACAGTGTACAGGTTTTTTTGTTATTTTTTAAAAGGACTGAAACACACCCTAAATCCAATTCCAAGCGTTGGAGTAGAGACATCAATATTGGGGGTATCGGGAAAGTTAAATTTATCGTTAAGTTGCATGGTTGTGTACTTTATAAAAAAGGCTAAAGATATTTTTTCGGATTCGAACGGATACCCTTCCAACCCTACAGATAGTGTAAAAAAGGAAAGATAACTATTGTTCTCTTTTGAGGTTGCACGATAATGATCCTCTGTGTTTGATAAAGAGAGATCATCCCTTTTTACGGTTAGGTTTCCTGTTAAAAATTTGGGTTGTATAACCCACCATAAATCATCACTATTTTTTCCGATAGTGATTTTTGGACTTAAGGTTAATAGTTGCGCTCTGTATGTTGTCTTTAATATACTTTTTGTGGCAAGGTTAGGAGCTAAAGGATCAATAGTTGTAATTTCCTCAAGTCCACCAAAAGAGTAGCTAAAGCCAACTTCCGGAGATATCCAAAAATTAGTTAAGAAACCGATTCCTATCTCACCATCAAAAAAGCTGTTTTCCTGAAAAAGGGTATGCCTGTAGCCCGATATTTCAGCAAATAGATGAGTATGTTGTAGTTGTGCCCTGCTGGTTTGAACCATGAGTATAATACATGGCAACATGCAGAGTGTTATAATGCGATTTTTCATAGTAGAGTTGTTTAAATAGTTACGCACAGAGGTCTTTTTTCTTTTTTAGTTAGTCCTTTGTTTTTTTCTGCAATCAGAAACATAACATTTAACAGGGAGCAAAAATAATATAATATTAAGTAAGTGTCATAAATAGCAAATGTGTTACTCTGAAAAAAGGTTTTTTGATTTTATTTTAGGATTTCGTTTTCTTTAGAACCGTTTTAATAAGTACCTGCTTCATGTAAAAAAAATCTTAAAAACGAATGACTTAGTAGTTTCAAAACACTATGGTTTTGACCGTATTCTTATACCGCAAATAGCTCAAATGGGTCAAGTCTTTATTCTGAGGTATGTATTTAGTTTTTCAGAAGTATTCGTTGTTATACTTTTCTTCGTACTTTTGCGCAAAATTTTAATACAATCTTACTAAATATTTAGTTTTCATGGCTAATACCAAATATGTTTTTGTAACCGGAGGTGTATCTTCTTCTTTAGGAAAAGGAATTATAGCAGCCTCTCTGGCTAAATTATTGCAGGCAAGAGGATACAGGGTTACAATTCAGAAATTGGATCCTTATATAAATGTAGATCCCGGAACGTTAAACCCTTATGAGCATGGAGAATGTTATGTGACCGATGATGGAGCAGAAACAGATCTGGATCTTGGGCATTATGAGCGGTTTTTAAACATTCCAACTTCTCAAGCAAATAATGTTACTACTGGTAGAATTTATCAAAGTGTTATAGAAAAAGAACGACGAGGAGAGTTTTTAGGAAAAACAGTTCAGGTAGTGCCACACATAACCAACGAGATTAAAGAAAGAATCCAGATTTTGGGAAAAAGCGGAAACTACGATATTGTTATTACAGAAATAGGGGGTACTGTTGGGGATATAGAATCCCTGCCCTATATAGAAGCAGTTCGCCAGTTAAAATGGGAATTGGGCGATACCAACGCCCTGGTTATTCATTTAACGTTGATACCTTACCTTTCTGCGGCAGGAGAATTAAAAACAAAACCCACACAACACAGTGTAAAAACCTTAATGGAAAGCGGGATCAAAGCAGATATTTTGGTCTGTAGAACAGAACACGAATTATCTGAGGATTTACGCAGAAAATTAGCGCTTTTTTGTAATGTTAAGCCAGAAGCAGTAATACAATCTATAGACGCATCCACAATTTATGATGTCCCTAATTTAATGTTAGAAGAAGGATTGGATAAAGTGGTATTAAGGCAATTGGTCTTGCAGGATGATGATGAACCGGATTTGGTTAAATGGAATAGCTTTTTGGAAAGACATAAAAATCCTAAATGCCAGGTAACAATAGGACTTATAGGTAAATATGTAGAATTGCAGGATTCCTATAAATCCATTTTAGAAGCATTTATACATGCAGGAGCAGAAAATGAAGTAAAAGTAAATGTAGTAAGTATTCATTCAGAGTATATCGATGAAGACACTATACAGAAAAAAATAGCACACCTTGATGGAGTATTGGTGGCTCCGGGATTTGGAGAACGAGGTACAGAAGGAAAAATAAAAGCAGTACAATATGCAAGAGAAAATAAATTACCTTTTTTTGGTATTTGTTTAGGAATGCAAATGGCGGTTATCGAATACTCTCGTAATATATTGAAAATAAAAGAAGCAACCTCTGTAGAAGTAGACGAAAATACACCTCAACCTGTTATTAGCTTAATGGAGGAACAGAAAAATGTTACAGATATGGGAGGAACAATGCGATTAGGCTCCTGGGATTGTGAATTAGTTGAAAACAGTAAAGCGTTTGATGCTTATGGAATATCTTCAATAACAGAACGCCATCGTCATCGTTATGAATATAATAATGACTATAAAGAACAATTAGAAGCAGCAGGACTTAAAACAACAGGGATTAACCCTAAAACAGGTTTGGTTGAGATTGTAGAAATTTCAGAACACCCTTGGTTTGTAGGAGTACAATATCACCCTGAATATAAGAGTACAGTTGCAAACCCTCACCCTCTGTTTATAGCTTTTGTAAAGGCTTCAGTAGAATATTCGAAGAATAAAAAAAATGCCAAAGTGTCACAGTAATATGGATTGGCTAGATAATTGAAATTATAAAGCAACAATATATAATCATGAAAGCCTTTTTAAATATGATAAAGGCTTTTTATACATTAATACATGGAAGAAAAGAAATTTGATCTCAATTCGATAATTGGATTTGCACTTATTTTTGGAATCATAGTTTGGATGTTTTATCTAAACCAACCTACCCCAGAAGAAATAGAGGCCGAAAAAGCAAAAAAAGAGCAAGTAGAATCAGAGAAAAAACCTAATACCGAAAATAGTAAGGATTTTGTAACAGAAAGTGAAGCTATTGTAGTTAATCCAAAAGACTCTGTAGCATTGGATAATGCTAAATCTCAATTAGGAGCATTCGCATATTCTGCTAGCTTACCTTCTGCAAGAGAGGAATTTACAAAAATTGAAAACGAAGTTTTAAGCCTGAAAATAAATAACAGAGGAGGTTATATATCGGAAGCATTGTTGAAAAATTTTAAAACTTATGATTCTGTACCCGTTTATCTAATCAAAGATGGCAAAAATGCTTCTTTCAATATTAATTTTGGAACAACCGATAATAGGATTTTAAATACAAAAGATTTATTTTTTGAACCTTCGGTTTCTAAAAACGGAGAGAATACAGTTTTATCTATGAAACTTAAAGTCTCGGATTCTAAATTTTTAGAATATCGCTATGAGCTTAAACCTAACGAATATATGGTGGATTTTGCCATTAAATCTCAAGGATTGCAACAAGTATTCAATAATAGCCAGACTATTAATCTGGATTGGAAACTTCAGGGCATTAGACATGCAAAGAGCGCTTCTTATGAAAACCGCTATACAGATATTCATTATGAGTACGAAGGTGATAAGGATGGTTTTTCCGGGCAAGGAGAATTTACAGATGATGAAGAAGAACAAGTAAGTTGGATAGGGTTTAAACAACATTTCTTTACTTCGGTATTACTTACCGATACCCCGTTTAAGAAAGCCTCTTTTACCTCAAAAAACATAGCAGGTAATACCGATTTAGAAGATAAAGATATAAAAGTAACAAAAGAGTTTTCGGCTATAATGCCTTTAGAGTTAAAAGCAGGAGAACTTAATTATACTATGGATTGGTATTACGGTCCTACAGATTATAACATATTGAATGGATATGATCGTAATTTGGATGAGATTGTACCGTTAGGTTGGGGGATTTTTGGGATTATAAACAGGTATTTGTTTATCCCGTTCTTTGGTTTTTTAAGTGGTTTCTTACCTTATGGTATTGCAATTGTGGTTATGACTATTATTGTGCGTATTGTATTGTCTCCGGTTACTTATAAATCCTATCTGTCGCAGGCAAAAATGAAAGTTTTACGCCCCGAAATTACAGAAATCAACGAAAAACATAAAGACAATGCAATGAAGAGGCAACAAGAAACAATGGCTCTTTACGGCAAAGCAGGGGTAAACCCTATGAGTGGATGCTTGCCTGCATTAATGCAAATCCCGGTCTTTTATGCACTATTTAACTTCTTTCCAAGTGCGTTTCAATTGCGACAAAAAAGTTTTTTATGGGCAGATGATTTATCTAGTTACGATACTATAGCAGAGTTGCCCTTTACCATACCTTTTTATGGAGATCATATTAGTTTGTTTCCAATATTGGCATCGATAGCAATATTTATATATATGATGATGACTACAGGACAAACAATGCAAACGCAACAACCAGGAATGCCTAACATGAAATTTATCATGTATCTGTCTCCATTAATGATGTTGTTTTTCTTTAATAATTATGCAAGTGGATTATCTCTGTATTATTTTATTTCGAACCTTATTACTATAGGGATAATGTTAGTGATTAAAAATGTTATTATCGATGAGGATAAAATCCATGCTAAAATTCAGGAAAATAAAAAGAAACCTAAAAAGCAAGGTAAGTTTCAGACTAAGATGAAAGAATTAATGGAGCAAGCTGAACAACAAAAAGGAAAAAAGAAATAATTTTATGTAATTATACCAGAATTGAATATTAAACCCTAAAAAAGGATGTTTGAATCCAAACATCCTTTTTTAGGGTTTAATTGTAACATAGGTGTATCACAAATTTTACTTGTTGCGTATTTGGGCGCGACATAAGGAGTAGGCTTTTCATTGCAATTCGCCAAAAGAGGTTCAGGCTGTGGAGATTTCTACTGCAATCCCTCGCGCAAAACATTCGGGCCTGCTATTATTTTAGTACAAAAGCGAAATTTATCATACACCCTTATGACATTATATTACGCCTCCACTATTGTCAAAAGTAACAACAGATCCTGCACTAAACCATATACTTGAAGTAGAACCAGAAGGTTTTAATAAAGTATTACTTCTTAGTGTTCCAGTTCTTACTTTTCCAGCTTGTCCTGTAGCAAAAATAATTTTTGTTCCTGCTTTAAACCATATACTTGAAGTAGAACCAGAAGGTCTTAATAAAGTATCACTTCTTAGTGTTCCCGTTTTTACTTTTCCAGCTTGTCCAGTTTCAAAAGTTATGACTGTTTCTGCTTTAAACCATATGCTTGAAGTAGAACCAGAAGGTCTTAATAAAGTATCACTTCTTAGTGTTCCCGTTT
>NZ_CDSBKO010000076.1:0-23306 GCF_977115655.1 Aquimarina sp. | reverse complement strand
CAAAAATATAGCCTATAAAGAATCTAATCAAGATGTACTTAGACGGATGCATACTTACCTTTAGTTAATCCCCGAGATTGAGCAAATGCTTTTTGGCTTTGACCTGAAATGTGATATTCTGATACTAACTTACGCATTCTTTTGGCTTCCGATAATTTAGACATCTATCTTTTTTAAACAAAAATATAGCCTATAAAGAATCTAATCAAGATGTACTTAGACGGATGCATACGGTTAAGCGACTAATTTAGTAAATAAAAACCGAATAGAAAGTCCACGAGGATTTTTGTAAGCAGGCTAAAAACAAGCAATTAATTATACGCGGTGTTTCTGCCAACATAGGCATTTTTATATTTATCGAAGATAAATAATTCATATATAGTACGCAAGACTCTTATGGGCGGGAGTGCATTTTTGACCTTGCTCAGGACAGGCTTGTTAAGCCATTAGTAAGCTCAATATCCAGAGGTAAAAGAAAAGGATACGTTCCTAGGATAGACTACTTAAATAAGAAGCAAACTTCGATTTGGTGAACCGCCTGTTACGAGACCCGTATGACCTGTCCTGAGCTTGACAAAGGATACGGTTTTGTGAGGTTTAGGGGTAAAAATCCCCTTTTCCTACTCGACTAGCCACTGGCTTTTCTTAATAAACAAAATGTCAGATTTACAGTTATAAGTCTTTTGGTCTCCTTTCCAGTAGAATTCAGTTTCCAAACTTGACATATCCATTGATAAGTTGTCTAAATGCTGATTTATTTTTTTACGCAAATAGACAATATTCCTTTTCAACTTCCAACTATTAGATATATCGTTTTCATCTGTCAGAACTAAAAAGAAGCGATTGGAAGCATCAAATCTAGCTTCTCCTTGGTTTTCATAAAACCATCTTTTCAATTCTGTAGGATTTTCTTCAGCTTCTGATATTATTGCCTTTTTATGTTCGTTTAAGTCTGATATAAAGTCTTTAGCTTCTTGTCTTTGGTCTTCTGAAACTATGTTGTGTAAGTGAAGTTTTAAAGCTTTACTTTTAAGGTCATCGGGAATATAAATCTTTAATTTCCTGCAAATTTGTTTTAATCTTGTAAGCTCATTTCCATACCCTCTTTCTTTCAATTTGTCGGCTAATAATTGTTCAGGAAAATATGTAACTTTTAAATCAAAAGGAATGTCATTAATGAAGAAGTCAATCTTTTTTACCAAACCTACTGTTGGTAGTACAGTTTCGTGGTCTTTGAAAAGGTCTTCTATTAGAATTGAAGTCCAGTGATTATACCAAGAGTTTAATGTGTAACCTCTCAAACTTAAAAGTAAACTACCTTCAATTTCTTCGTTGATTAAGTCGTAAGATTGAATTTTTTTAACGTAGTTGTTTACAATATTTTTCTCAAGACTGTTACCGAATGAACCTCCCCAGTCAAAATGTTGCAATCTATTTAATTGGTCAATTAAATAATCTTGATTTCCTACTCTTTCAGCTCTCTCTGTTCCATATTGTGAATTGATAAAAGCGTTAATTTCTTCATTGCTAATTTGTTCAATTTCAAATAATTGGGAGAAATAATCTTTAGATTTTAGTTCAGATAAATCTATGTCGTGAATTTCTGCAAACTCTTCCATAGTGTCTTTTCGAGACATACTACGTAACTTTAAAAAACGGATTCCACGAGAATCATTTTCTATGCTTGTAAAATCATTTCCTCTAAAGCAATTATCAAGTTGTTTGAAGTTCAAATTGGTCATTTAATATCCATTGCTTTTGTTCTGAGAATTTAAAATTCTCTGTTAATATTTTAAGTAGGTCAACATCTCCAATAACTATTTTATCAGAAAAAACTTTTTTCATTATTCTCAAAAATATTTCATTAGTATCCAAACCTTCTTCTTCAAGTAACCAGAATTCAATCTGTTCCTTGAATAATTTAGTTACTTCTTTATCTGTTTTGTTTCTTGTAGGTTCAGGATTAGGATTTTTTTGTAGTGTAACGAGAACATCTCCTTTTACAGTTTTGAGGCGGTTAATTTGTCTTGGTGTAAAGGATTTTTGAACGAGCCATTCATAATCTTTAAGTTCAAAACCATTTTTAATACAAGCATTTGTAATAGCTTTCCATTCTGAACCTGATAAAGAATGGTAAGTCAACGAAAAATACTTATTTGGTTTTAGGACTCTACGAACTTCTGAAAAAGCTATATTAATTTCTTTTTCGAAATTCTGAATATCCTTTTTCCTCTCCTTGCTGTCAGATATTACTATTTCATTTTCGTAATCAGGTATAAGTTTTAACCAAGAGTTCCATATAACACTTTGCTCAAAATACGGTACAGCATCTCCATACGGTGGGTCTGTAAAAATATAATCAATAGACTCACTTTTGATATTCAAATATTTAGCATCATTTTGAAGTGTTTGATAAGAATTTGAATATTGTATTGGGTAGAAGTTAAATTCTCTAACGAATTCAAATTGATTTAGGTAATCCTGTTTTCCTTTGATTATTTTTTTTAATCTATTTTCGAAATAATGAAGCACATTGTTTTCTAGGTACGTTTCTCCAATATAAAAACCGGTCATCCACGCACCTGGTGCCATTGGGCCTCTGCTTTTAATTGGTGGTAATAATTTAGAACAATTCGCTAAATTGGCAGTGAAGGCTATTTTGAGTAAGTCCTTTTCTTTACCTTTTGAATATTTATCTATTAATGATAATAGTCTTGCGTGGCAAGCTAAAGTTCTTTTTGTAAACAAGTCAGAGACATTCATTCCGCTTTTAGCCGAAATTCTAGAATTTTGAATTAATTTATTAGTTGGAAACCAGTCAGTAATTTTTTCTTTTTCTTCAAATTCAAGGTATTTGTTGGGCTCAATTTCTGAAAAGTCGAATTCTGTACATTTTCTTGAACCAACAGGTTTAAATTTGCCCATTAAAGGCACATCATTTTTGTCCCTTAAGATAGTTGTTAATTCAACTTGTTTACCCTCGTAGTTCCAACTAAACCACTTATTATTGAATGGCTCAAATTCAGATTTTATTTTATTCCATTGCTTTTCAAGAAGCTTTAAATCAACATTTTTTTCTAAAAGCTGAATGTTGATATAATTAGCTATTGGATTGAGGTCATTTGAAATTACATTCCTGTTTAAAATAAATGCTTCTGAACAGAATACTCCATACCCAGCAAAAGGATCAAGCACTGTGTCGCCTTCATTCGAATATTTTTCAATCAATTCTTTGAGGTCATTTGAGGGTTTTTTCCCCCAATATTTGTGCATTTCGTATCTGTCTCTTTTCTGTTTCAAACTTGTCAATATTTATTCTTTCAAAGGTAAGGATTATTAATTCTTTTCCGTGGTTTTTTCAGCTGTTCGTTAAGATACATAGTTTGTGGCTAACGTCAGTTTGTCTAAAAACCTATTTTTGGGCTACAATTTAATCAAATTTAAAACTGTTTAAGGACATCTTAAAACAAATTATCCCTAATTGATTGATAAATATGTATATGTTAGAAAAGCTTATTTTGGCTGATATAACCTTGATTATTTTTAAACAATAAGTAATTTCCCTTTTGAAGTATTCTTTTAACTCATTTCTGTCTAAAATATTAAAAATCCTTCTAAGATTGTAAGTTACAAACATTAAGCCTACCTCTGCACTGGCTCTTTCTGTGTGTTTTTTAGTGAGAATATAACTAAATCCCCATTGTCGCTTTATGGTTCCATATGGATGCCCCACAATAGCTTGCTGTTTGCGATAGTATTCTTTATTATTCTCTATACGTTTTTTGTTTTGGTTAATGTATTGTTGGTATTGACTTCGTTGGATTCCTTTACCTTGTTTTGCTTTAGTACATTGATCTTTTACTGTACATTGTTTACAATCTTTGGTAGCAACCATTACATCTATACCTAAATCATCAGCGGTTTTAAACTCACTTCCTGTATGGTATCCTTTATCATAAAGTGCTGTAAAATCAGTATTCTGTAAAATAGTTTTAGCTCGCCTGAGGATATTACCCATGGCCTTACTGTCATTGGTGTTGGTTACTTTATAATCAATAGGCAAGTGATGTGAATTTTTTCTTGTCAAACCCTAATTCCAAGTATATCGGTAACATTTTAATGTGATCAATGCAATTCCCGAAGTGCTCAATTAAATTGTCCGATAATATTTGATTTAAAATCTGATTTCCTCGAACTAAATTTTCCAAGCTTGAACCAAAATAAAGTTCTTTTTGCCTTATTAGAATATGAAGTAATTCGTGAGTAAATGAGTCTATACAGATTTCATCTTTTGGAATCAGAATAGTCGAATTATTGTCAAAAGAATCACAGGCATAATTTGGATAATCGGATAATTCAATAGTTATCGAATGAGTTTTGTTTAAATCATTCCATAAATCTTCATTTCGGTTATCAATAAGTCCTATTTCAGTTGGATTCATTTTCAGTATTTATGCTACAATAGAATAAGTGTATCAGTACTATATATATCCATTATATATTACTTGCAAGTCTATCGGATTTTTGATAAACTTAAAACTATTTATTGTGGTATTAGGAAGGATGGACTGTTGTAGCTTAAAGACCTGCATGGCAGGTACCACCATTACCATATCCAGAGGTAGAAGAAAAAGTATACGTTCCTGTGATGGGGTACTTAAATAAGGAGCAAACTTCGATTTGGTGAACCACCTGTTACAAGACCCGCATATCAGGTGGTACTTCGGTAAACTAGTAGAATAGTGCGAGGTGTACTCCGCTATCTAAAGATGGCGGCTATCTACACTACAGCAGTAGTTATCTTATACTTTCTCCCAATAAAAATATTTTTTCCAACCACTTTTTCCTAAAATCGGAATTCGAATTTTTAATGGTTGCAATATAAGTTACTTTAACAGGATTAATTCCGCAAAATTGCAAAGTCCCTTTTTTAAACTGATTAATTGCTGGTCTTTTCATAATTAAAAAATTGTACCATTTTGGTGTGTCAGACGTAATAATCAAACGTGCCGATTTTCCTTTTAAGAGTTTTTCTGGTAATGGTTTTTTTTCAATTGGCTGATAAGCGATGCCAGGCAGGAATGTTCTGTCAATGAACCCTTTCATTAATGCAGGATAGCCATACCACCACATTGGAAATATCCATACGATATGATCTGCTTTTTTTATTTTGTCAATTGCATTTATCAAATCGGGTTCTAATTCTATTCTTTTTCGGTAACCAAATTTTAAATTAGGATTGAACTCTAATTCAGAAATATTAATTTGGGTCAATGTAGCATCTGTTTTACTTACTCCTTTTATATATGCCTTTGATAAAGCGTAATTAAAACTCTCTTTATCGGGATGTCCATTAATTACGAGTACTTGTTTCATGTTTGTTCTATGTTTTTCACAAAGAACTATACAATGAAACTTCTTTGAAAGGACATTTGTCTAATTCTAAATTAACTTTCTTATTCGGCTTAAATGTCTTTGGGTAATACCCAAATACGATGAAAGGAAGTTAAGAGGAATTAGCTGTAAATATTCAGGTTGGTTAGTGAGTAAGTCGCGATAACGTTTTTCAGCTGTTTCTTTTTGTAACAAGAAAATTCTTTTTTCCATTTTGATATATTCTTGTTCTGCGATAAGTTTAAAAAACTTCAACCAATTAATACTTGATTGCTCTAGTTTTAAAATCTCATTTCTTGATATAGTTAAAATTTCAATATCAGTTAAAGCTTGAATATTCTCGACAGTTTTATTTTGAGATAAAAACGAAGAGTAGGCACTCACAAACGAATTAGAAAAAGTAAAACAATAGGTTACTTCTTCTTCTGATGATGAATGGTAAAATGACCTGAACAATCCAGAAGTTACAAACCCCACTTCTTTACAAGTTTGTCCTTTTTTGATAAAAAAATCTCCTTTTTTTAGTTTTTTACTAACTACTTTTTTTTCAAATAAATCAATTTCGTCTTTGGTCAGTATATTAAATGCTTCTAAATAGTTCTTCATTTTGTTTAATTCTAACTAATATTGAATTAAGTTGTTGATTTAAAGTGTTTTGATTTTGTTTCCAAATCTTCATTAGTCAATTCAAATTTATTAATTTGTGTTTGTATTCTTTTGACAATTCCAAGTTTTCTTTTTTGGTCAATGTATAGATATCCTTCTGGATTTTGATACGATATATATATATTACAACCATATTTCAAATAATTATGATGAGCTTTCCAGCGGTTGCTGTAATAGCTGATATTCTCCTGTTAAATTTCTAATTGAATTAGTAGCATTTCTTAATACTATTTTAAGTCTGCTACCATATCCATAGTCATAGAATAATAAAAGCCTCGATAAAGAGGCTTAAAATGAATCGTTTTATAAGAAATTAAAGATTTGTACAATGTTTACCATTGCTGTAGATAGTTTTCTCTGTGGTATTATATTCTTGAAATTTATATATTTATTGATTTCCCCGAATGAAGTTAATTATCGGATTTAATTACATTACATTATAAACAGATCATTTGTTATTTTCAGTATTTTTAAATGAATCTTTGATTAGATTTTTTACTTGAACAAATGCAATTTTACAGAGCTAAGGAATATCAATATTTACTTGGTTGAATTTTCCTTCGATTATAACCATAGTAGCAACTAAAAAGTAAATAAAACATACCATTAGATACTGTCCCCCTAACTCAATCGGGAAAGACCAATTTGTAAGTAACTCAGGGGTAATAGGAACTTCAGAATCTTTTGGAAAAAAACTTATAATGCTAAGTGAGGCGTTTGAGATAGCATGAAATCCAACGGCAAAAATCATGCTTCCTTCAGATTTATTATAAAGCCAGTTAAAAATGAATGTCCAGGGAAAAACAAAAGCAAGTACATATATAAACGGGACATTATGTATTCCTTCTCCCATCCAATAGGTAGGTAAATGCCATAGTAAATGAACTACAGCTAAAATAAGTGAAGCTAAAATAGGAGAGAAATGACGTTGTAATCTTGGTAACGCAAAGCCTCTCCAACCTAGTTCTTCTCCAAAACCAGCAATAAGAAAAGAGGGGATTATTGCACTTAACCAATAAGAAACAGGAAGTATTGCAGGAGATAATTCACCAAAATAAAATATTTGCCATAATGAGCGTCCGGTAAAATGGATTGAGGCTGGAAGTAATAATAATAGTAACCACCAATACCACCTTATTTTAAAACGTTTAAAGCGACCTAATAATTGAAAAACCCCTTTTTTCTTGTAAAAGTAACCTGTTAAAATTAATGATGTTATAGAGGGAGCCCAAATTCCTAATAATATGATTAGAAGAATATCTGTTTGATGACCAAGGAAAAATAATGTCCATGATAATCCATAGGTCAAAGTAAAAAATGTGATAAGTTCCCGCTTAGAGTTATTTTTTGTTGAGTTCATAAATTAATAGGATTAATGAATTTTCAACAAACATACATTTTAAGAGTAAATAAAATCAAAGCAACTTTGTGCCATATCATGATATAGCACAAAAAATTATTTTAGATGTAGCTTTTGAAATTCTTTTGGCGTTAACCCTGTGTGTGTTTTAAAAAGATGATTAAATCTACTGTTGGATTTAAACCCAGATTCTTGAGCTATTCCAAAAATAGTAAGATTTTTATTGTTTGGATCAGCTAATCTTTTCTTCACATCATCAAAACGAAATTTAAAAACATACTCTGAAAAGCTCATCTGTAAATTTTGGTTAATTATCTGTGAGATATATTTTGGGTCAATGTCAACATATTGGGAAAATGTTTTGAGAGTTAGATTTTTTTGAAGATACAGTTTGTCATCTCTCATGGCAGCCGTAATGTTAGCAAGATATTCTTTTGATTTTTCTTCTGAAATTTGTGAAGTTCTATATTTTGTGGGAGTAATGCCGAAATCATTAGTGCTATTCATTTCTTTATAAGCTAAATAAAAAATGGGTACCACCAATAATGATGTAAAGCTTTGTGTCACATTATTCGAGACAATCTTAGTTCCCATAGCTTCTAGTACAGATAAACTAAAATTGATTACAATCAATATGGCAAACACAATGATAGATGGTAAAATCCAATTGTAATATTGCTTAGCTTTTTTATAATTATCTATACAGTATTTTATAGACAGGAACAGATAGATGCTCATTTGGGTAAAAGCAACAAATGGTATTATTTGTGTGAACCACCTCCACCTAAAAAAAATATCAACCCCGGCTAGAATCATAAAAGGGAATGTGTTTAAATATATTAAGTGATTTTTCGCCTTTTTTTGATTATATATTACATATAAGTAAATAACAGGACAGATAAACCACATTAAATTATTCGAAATATATTCTAATGGGGAATTTTGAAAATAGATTCCTATAAGATTATGACAAGTGTTTAATGAAATAATAGCAATTGAAAAGCACAAGAATGCGATCAATCTATTTAATATCCGAATACTCTTTGATTTCAAGATGAAATGGAAACAAAGAAACAATCCTTGCACAGTAATAATTAGATTTAATATTGCAAGAACTTTTATAGTCATTGATTTATTATTTTAATGAAGGTCAGGAGATAGTTTTGATGTTCATTTGTTCAAACTTCATTCAAATACTCCAATAATTGATTCAACTTCCATTAATTTCAGTCAATGAAATTAAAAGGATTTTTTTATATGGAGAATTATCTACAATATCAGTTTGTCTAAAAACCCTGTTTTAGTTTTTTCAAATATAAGCTTGATTTATGATACGATGCTATTTTTTAATAATTTCATGGTATTAAATTTATAGAAGGAAGTAACCGATACCAAACCCATCTTTTTCCTATTTCTTTAGAGGATGCTATAGGTCCTGATAATGAGGTTCGTTTCATGGATCTATTTGTAGGTAGTTTAACATTAGCAGATTTTGAGTTTATATTAGAATTTACAGAAAACGGCAGTTTGTCCAAAAACTTCGTTTATATTTTATATTTGGTTAAATTTAAGCCGATTTGTTGACTTTTGAATATCTCTTAGTCTTGATTGATGAAAATATATGGTTGTCTCAAAACACCTTATTTGGATCGTTATGACATCAATTAAGGTTAAAATACCTGCGATACCCGTTTTTAGGTATTGGAGTAAGTAATTTTTTTCAATATACAGTTTGTCATTTTTTATTCAATTTTTCAACTTTATCTTTAGCATCTTTATTGTTTGGGTCAAGTTCTAATATTTTTTCATAACATGTTTTCGCCTTGTCGGTATAACCTTTAACGATGTAGGCTTCAGCAAGACTATCCCACACATTTAAAGATTGTGGATGATTTTTTGCGTTAATCTCAAATAGTGAAACAGCAATATCCGGTATTTGCCTTTCATACAGGGCAACATATCCAATTGTATTTACGAAATTCTCATCCGGTTTAATTTCTAAAAACAACTCTTTATAAGTTTTTGCGTTGTAGTTATCTAAAACTTCGGGGTTTTTGGTTGCTTCGTTGAGGTCAATTTCATAGGGTTTGAAGATATATCGAAGTCCATAATAGGTTGCAGGTATTGGTACGGTAAGGTGCTTTTCATCTGCAAAATATTTGAAACCTACTTGTAAATCGGGAGATTTATTTTCTTTCAAAAGGTTATAAAACTGCTCCCCCCATTTATAATGTCTTTTATCATCTTGCAGATTATTAGCTAATCCGATAAATATTCGGGCTTTAATATCTGTTTTTTTTGATAAGATTTCTTTTCCTTTTTTTCCAATGTAATTGTGATCCCAAAACCAAGAAGGGTCAATGAGTAAATAATAACTAAACATTTTTGGATTTTCCAGTAAACAATGTAAAGCAAATAGTCCCCCCATCGAATGTCCTATAATCATACTTTGAGAAACTGTTCTGTAAGATTTATTTATTTCAGGCATTAATTCTTTATTTATGAAGTTCATAAAATCATTTGCCCCACCACTGTTTTTGAATGCGGTAATATTTTCATTGTCTAAATAACTCAAAGAATTGGTAGGAGTGAAATCTCTTGTCCTATCGGTATTTTCTATGGAAACAATAATCAGTTCGGGGATTTGTAACTTAAGATTATAAGCAGAGTGCATAGATTGTGCAATTCCCGAAACTTCTAAAAATTTACTTCTTTCCCCATCTAAAACATAAGCAACTATATATTTTTTATTTGGATTAGTTTTGTAAGAAGAAGGTAGATAGACAGAATACAATCTTTTTTCATTGAGTATTTTAGACTGAATTGAATAACGTTGTCCTGCAATAATCAAACTATCGTCTGACTGTGCAAGAATATTTACACTCATTAAAATAAAACACCAAATTAGGATTAGCATTATTTTGTTTTTAAGCATATTTGTTGATTTTAATATTGAAATTGTTTTCATTAAAGACGGTTCTATTTATAGTTTTCGTTTGTCAAGTTCCATTCAGAGGTAAATCCAGCCTTTTTCTCAAAAGAAAAATCATGCGTTGTATTTAAACCTGTGCGAACATTTTTGTGCGACAAATACGGAATGTAATTTTCAAAAACTTTTTTAGATAAATTTTGTATTACCACAGGATTTCCATTTTTTCCTTTCACCATACTCATTGTAACATTTATGTTAGATGTTGAAAACGTAATATTTCCATCTTTTTTTTCAAAGTTTATTTTGTTTTTTTTACTTGTTAAAATAGTGTCAAATCCGGCAATGTTAACAGTTTTTAGAATATTTTCAATGGAGTGTTTTTGTTTATTAGTCGTTGTCTCAGAAAAATAGTATTCTCCCCACTCTCCAGCATAACCTGATAAAATAACTTTAACTCCTTTTAAGTCTATATTGTCGAATTGCCCTTCATGAATTTCAAGCAAACTATTTAACTTACAAAAAGAGTTAGTCATAGGTAGTCCAAATGGACATGGACAAGGAGCATTGCAACTGCAACTTTCATGATAAGTAGCTTTTATAGACCATTGTTGTTTTATTGATTTTTGATGACATCCTGAAAATAAAATTATTATTGCGATTAAAGATATGTTTTTTGCCATTGATTTTTTTAAGGGAGGTTAAAATTGTTGCGTATATTTTGTTGATAGTTGTTATTCTTTCTGTTTTTATTGTGATGTAAGGTTTTTTATGTTTCAATGCGAGGCCATTTCCAAGCATAGTGTATAATCAGGCAAAGAATGACAACTTCTATAAAAGCGCCGAGCATCATGTGCATCCATGCCTCTCCTGCCAAATTAAACAGTGAATAAGGGATATATACTACGGCAATACTAATATTTGTCCGGCGGTTCATTTTTGCAGGCAGGGCAACAGAAAAGAAAATCATCAGAGCCGGAATGGTTACTGAGGCTAGTGCTGCTAAAAGAAATTCTTGTGTGATATCAAATACAAACACCTTGCCTGCCAACATATCTTCTAATGCACCCGGCATAAAAAGGTGAAAATAATCAACATAGATATAGAGAAACATAAAACTTGCCCACAGCGTAGCAAGCTTTAGTCTTAAATTGACTTTGATGTCTTTTAGCCCATTTTGTTGTGTTTGTGGTGTGTTCATAACATTGACAACTAAAAATTAAAACCAAAATGCAGTCCCGGTTCAGGTGTCCATTTTTGCCACTTATCATCTTTTTGTTTAAATCCGTCAGGCATTTTGGTGTAATAAGGACGACCGGCAATACCAAATGATGGTTCTATAAAAAACCTATCCTTAAAGAGTTTGATGTGATAGCCAACCCGATAAGTGTTGAATATATGAAAACCATTATCCACCTTATCACCTTCTTGATTCACAAATTTTTGCCACATTGGCATTACGTGTACAGCTGCGTAAAGACCTTTCCAAAAATACCTTTGATAAGCAATACCAATACCATATTCTCTTATATATCCGGGAAATTTCTCTTCCGAATTTCCGTATGATTTGTTTAAAAACGGATTAATACCAAGTGGCCAGGCATATTTCCAGGTGATTAATTCAAGAGAAACCACATTCTTTCCTGTAATTCGATACCCTAAATTGAGTTGAGCAAAATCGGGAGGGTTTGTTTTTGCAAAATTACCTAATAAAAACATTGTACTACCAACAAAATGTTTTTTATAAGTACTGTCTTGTTTGGCATATTGTGCATTCATTTGTAAACTGCTAGCCAATACTATGGCAAGTACAATCCATAAATTTTTCTTTTGCATTACTTTACTTTTTTGTTAATCAGTATTGCAAAAGTAGATCGATGTGATTCGATAACTCGTTCACTTAAGTGAAGAAATACGGTTTAGTTCTTTTTTTCAATAATTCTTGCCCGTAGTCTGCTTAATGATTGGGGTTTGATACCTAAATAGCTTGCTAATTGGTGTTGTGGAACCCGCTGAATAAGGTCAGGTCTTTTTTGTAATAAATTTAAGTATCGTTCTTCAGGAGAAGAAGTTTTAAATTCGTCAAAGTCTATTCGTTGTTTTGCTAAAAGTTCTTCGGATAATATTCTACACATTATTTCAAACTTTGGGAATTTACTGTTTATTTCTGCTTCCATATCAGAATTGGAAATAGTGAGTATAGTGTCTTCTGTACAACTTACATAATATTCTGACGGAGTTTTTCTTATTACAGATGGGGGGGTCAAAACTTCCATTTCGGTATAGAAAGCTGTGGTTTTCTCTTCTCCGTCTATAATGTAATAAGTTCTGATACAACCGTTTAAGATAAAGTAGCTTTCTTTCGATTTTTGTCCTTCTTTGAGTAAAACCGTTCCTTTTTTTACCGAGTGAAACAAGTCTAACGAGAGTAATGCGTTCTTCTCCTCATCTGTAAGAGAAATGTATTTTGCTATAAAGCCAAATAGTATGTTTTGCATCATATCTGATATTGTTATTATTGTTATTTTACACTTGCCACCAATGGTTAGTACAAGAGCAATAGCAAATTAAACGCTATTGCTTTTATATAATACCATTTTAACTTTGAAATAGCACTAATAAATTATTTCTTTTTTATCTGTTCTTCGTTAAAAAATATAACCGTAACTACAGATATGCTTGATACCAGATCAAGTCTGGCACAAGCTTTTTACCTTGAATACTTAAAAAACAAATTCAATTTCTATACGCACTATTTCAAAGTTAAAATGGTATAATGTGTATATCCGGCATGGGCATCTTTTATTTATCGAAGATAAATAATTCATCCAGAGGGTGCAAGTCTGTTATGAGAAGGGATACTGTTCGATTAGGGATTAAATATGGGCAAGCCTTATGCTTAGAGTAGAATCCGAATGGGAGGGATGGGCAGTAGTTTAAAGACCTGTATGGCAGGTACCACCATTACCATATCCAGAGGTAGAAGAAAAGTATACGTTCCTATGATGGAGTACTTAAATAAGGAGCAAACTTCGATTTGGTGAACCACCTGTTACGAGACCCGCATATCAGGTGGTACTTCGGTAAGCTTAGCAGAACTGTGCGAGGTGCACTCCGCTATCTAAGGATGGCGGAGCTATCTATCTGATGTGTGCTGTGAGTTGCACAATGCAACGTAACTAAAATAAAGATAGAAGTAGGTTGGAACGCAGGAAACCTAAACAAAGTATTAAGCCCCCCAAGCAGGAAGGACCTGCAAGGCGATTACTAATATTTGTTTAGGTGACGTATGAATCTGTAGTAGTGCTGAATGTTTTGTAATGAAACAGGAGCGAACATTGTTAATCAGCAACAACTTATTCCTCCGCTTGATTCCGTTCCACAACAACTTGCTTTTTCAGATGTCGTGTTTTCTTCGCTCCCACAACATCCACTATCAGTCGTTTCACAACAGCTACCTTCGTCCAATTTGTCCGCATAGATTGTTACACTATAAATTCCCGAACCTGATTGTTTGAATTCGTTCAATTCTTGTTGATTTAGGTATTTTAACAACAAATCGTCTGGCAAGTCTATTTTCCGTTCTTTTTTAATTTGGATGTTCTTAAAACCTGCCGATTTGATAATTCCTAAATATTCCCTTTTTTCACTTGCTCCTGACACGCAACCTGAATATAGTTCAGCCACCTCCAAAATACCATTGGGAAGTGAGCCAACATAAACAATGTCGGAAATACTAAAATGCCCGCCTGTTTTTAAAGTCCTGAAAACTTCGTTAAATGCTTTTTCCTTGTTAGGCACAAGGTTCATCACGCAGTTGCTTATAACCACATCTGCTACGGAACTCGGGATATTCTGCATATTCTCGATTTCTCCTAATACAAATTCTACATTTTGATACCCTAATTTTTGGTTGTTTTGCAAAGCACGTATTACCATTTCAGGTGTCATATCAATACCAATTACCTTTCCTGTTTCGCCTACAATTCTGCGAGCAATAAATGCATCATTTCCTGCACCTGAACCAAGATCGATAACTGTGTCGCCTTCATTAATATAGGCGATTTCTGTAGGAAGTCCACAACCCAAGGATAAGTCCGAGTCTTTTTCATAACCTTCTATGTTTTCATAGTTTTCAGCCATTGAAGTGCTAAATTCGTCTGTCGTGCAACATCCAGAATCTGTTGAACAGCAACCTACTTGAATAGTACCTTTAGCAATGTTTCCGTAGGATTTTTTAATTTCTTCTTTAATTGTTTCTGTTTTCATTTTTTTTGAAATTTAATTGTTTATTAATTCGGTTATCGATGAAAGCATTTTTGGATGCGTTTCATTTTCTAATTCAAAGTATGTTTTATCTCCAATTCTGTCAATTACATTAGTGGTCTTTACCATTTCTTGGTACGTATCGTAGCAAAGCAAGGCTTCTTTCATTTTTTGGATATTGGCATTGTCCAATTTTTCGGTTACGATAATATCTTCTTTTTTAGTCCAAGTAACTCTTGGTATTCCACCTTCAAAGAACATAGGGAGTCCAGTATCTATAATTGTGAAATATGCAAGTCGTTTCCAAAATTGCAGTGTATCTTTTTTACCCAAAAAAAGCCTTTTAATGATATGATGCAGGGTAATATGGTCGTGATGTCCGCTACCTCCGTGAACAGGATAGGTAATTACTATATTGGGTTGGTAATGTTGCAACCACTTTAGTATTTCGGTTTCAAGATGAAATGGATTGATCTTTGTAAGTCCACCATCTTGATAGTCTAAAATGGTCATTTCTGAAATGCCTAAAGTTTTTTGCACTTTTTGCATTTCTTTTTCTCTTACTGCTCCCATTTCTTTAACAGACAAACCAAGGTTATGCCTTACTTTGGTAGCTCCTCCTTTGGTTAGTGTCAGAAGAATAACCTCGTTTCCTTCTTTAACCTGTTTGTCGATAGCTCCTGCAGGTCCAAATGATTCGTCATCAGGATGTGGAAAGATGTACATAATTTTCATTTCTGTCTTTTTAACTGTTTATATAAACACGCAAGACAGAGGAAAAAGACGCAAAAAAAGCGAGCATTGGCTCGCTTTTGAAAGTAATCTTAGTCGCAACTTTTACTACCACGCGTTTTGTTTCCAAATCAGACTGACAACATTTTGTTTTATTGCAGTATTTGATTTTTGTTTTTCGGTTATTTTTTAGTCATTTATTCTTATATATACTGCAAGCGAAGTAGTAAAAACAACCAAATCAATGATTATATTTTTTTATTGTTGTTAGAATTTTTGGATTTTGGCAATATTGCCCTTAAAAGTATATGTTATAGAAGTATAAAAAGGATACAAATTAGGAACAACCACAATTTTTACCTTCTGTGTCGCTCAAGTTTCCATAACTGTCGCTTGAATAGTTGCAACAAGCTAATATAAGCTCTTTCAGTTTTTCTTTGCCTCTCTGCACTCTTGATTTTGCACCTGAGTAGGAAATATTAAGCTGTTCTGCCAAATCTTTTTGACTGATATTTTCAAATTCCGATTTTGTCAATGCGACTTGGTATTTATCTGGAAGTTGTTTGATAAAAGGTTTTATGCAACAATCTGCAATAGTAGCGTTTAAGGATTCGGTTTCCTCTTCGGAAATAAGCGTGTATTCATTTTCTATGTTATTTTTTTTAACAGATTTTCTAAAGTGGTCGATTGTGGTGTTTCGTGTTATTCCATAAATGTATTGCTGTACACTTTTAGCTTCAGCTATTTTGTCGGCATTGTGGATTATTTTAAGAAATACGTCCTGTAAAATATCATTGGCTATATTTTCGTCCTTTACTTTTTTTAGGATGAAGTTTTTTAATTCTTTATGGAAATCGTTCCAAATATTTTCGGTTATATCATTCATTCAGATTGTCAATTTGTTCGATACTAACCTTATGACGTAGAAAAGTTAAAAAGGACGCAAAATGTTTCTTCAGCATTGCAGTTGACGGTTTTATGTATGATTTCGTTACGTGTTTCAACAAGTAATTTAGCAAATAAAAACCAAATAGAAAGTCCGCGAGGATTTTCGTAAGTAAATCGGAACTAGCAATGAATTATAAACGGAGTGTGTGCCAAGCATGGGCATCTTTTATTTACCGAAGATAAATAATCAATTTATAGGGTGCAAGTCCTTTATGGTGGGGAGTAGCCCTTCGACCTTGCTCAGGGCAGCTTTATTGAACTCTTAGATTGATCCAGATGAAGCAGGGAGGAGACGAAACGTAAGAATCTGATTTGATTTGGTGAACCGCCGTATACGAGACCCGTATGACCTGCCCTGAACTTGACGAAGGATATGGTTTTGTTAGAGGCTTAGGAGTCAAATCTCCCTTTTCCTACTCGACTGTAGCCAGCTTTTCTATCCAATTATTCTTTTCATTAACCATTCAACTGGTCCATTTTTTCTATTCTTTAACCAATATGTAGCAAATAAAACGCACAATAAGCTGAATACTAAAGCATAAGATACTGAAAATGCTATTGGATAATTCCCCATTTTTTCTGGGTTAAGTAACTCAATTATCCCCATACCAACAATTACGTGTGCCACATAAAAAGTAAGAGCTAATTGTCCCGTTTTATTAAGAGCCAAAATTATTATGTTCGTTGGATATCTTTTTCCAATTATGATACAAGTTGATATTATTGATATGGAGATTGCAATTCCATTAAACATATAAATAGGTAATGGTGGCATTGGACTTGTTCCAATGATTTCTGTCAATTCACCTACAGATTGTTCGTTTCCTTTTGATAAAATTGAAATAAATGAGTATGATAAAATTTGAATTACTATAAAAGCTATTGAGCTAACCCAAAATGCTTTTTTGATAAATCGGTCATTTTTCAAATCCTGTTTACCAAACCAAAAGCCAAAAAGCATAAAAGAAACCCAAGGAATTACCGGGTGAAAACCATTTAAAAATAAGTTTCTAAAAAAACCATTAAATGTCCAAAAATCGAGATACTCTAAAGTGTCAAAATTCCATCCTGTTTTATAATCCCAAAAGCTAATGAGTAATGGGTAAATAAAGATGAATACAATTAATGAGATTAAAATTACTTTTTCATTTCTTTTTAATAAAAGAAGTATTATAAGCATATAAATACTGTAAAAATGCAAAATATCTGCTGGCCAAACTAGTATATATGTAAATCCTAGAATAAATAAGAATAATGCTCTTTTAAATATTTTTATTCGAATAATTTTTAACTTCTGGCTGTCATTATTTTTTAATGCAGTATTAGTCATTAAAGCAAGTCCAACTCCTGCTAAAACCACAAATGTTGCAGCAGCCTTACCATCAAAAATATTTGCGATGGATTTTAGCCAGCTCGACCCGTTCTGACCAAATACAACTTTAAAGTTCACTATTATCATTCCGATAATAGCTAAAGCTCTTGCTAAATCAATTCCAGAAATACGCACAGATTGTTTTTTTATATTGTATTGCATCGAATTAAAAATTTAATCCACCTTCAATACCAAAACCTATGGAGTGGTTAAGCACTTTTGAATTGGAAAGTTTACCTATAATATTAAACCCTATTACGAATCCTAAATCATTGAATGGTACATAAAGAAGTCCGGTTGATGCATTTCCTCCGATCAGAAATCGAGTATTTTTATCAGTAGAAATTCGTTCAATCGATTCTGCTCCTAAGAATCCCCCTAATCCAAGGTTAAAATAAACCCCGCCACCTAAGTGTTCATAGCCATCAAACCCAAACCCAAGCGAATAAGTGTCTACATCTTTTATGTTTTTTTTCTCTAAAAAGCTACCATCTATATTTGTACTCCCAAAACTTAATGTAATAGGAATAACAAACTCTTTTGCTTCTTTCTGAAATTCTCGATATTGTATGGAAGTGCTTTGATAATTTCTACTTACGACATGCTTATAGGTAATCATGTGTAATTGATTTATCAACAATGAATCTGACTTTGTTTGACCAAAAACAGACAAAGGAAGTAAGGAAAAGAGCGTAACGTAAATAAAATATTTTGCATGTCGCATATCATTCTTTTTTATTAAAAAATCATGAAGCAAAATAAAGCCAAAGCCAAAGCATAAAATTTGACTTACATCAAATAATTAAATTTTTGCTCTAATACGACTTAGTGTTTCTAATGAGATATTTAGATAGGAAGCAATATGCTGAAGTTTAATATGTTTTAGTAGGTCTGGGGCAATTGATAGCAGTTTTTGATACCTTTCAGTAGCATTAAGTAATCTTAAGTCATGCATATCTTCTTCTAACGCCGCTGCATGGATTTCTGTTAATAGCAAATCAAGTTTTATAAGTTTAGGAAAATTTACTTTAGCTTTTTCCCAATCCTTTTTTTGGGTTACTTTAACTTCTACATCAGTTATACAGTCAATAAATTCATTACTTGGTTGCTGAAAGGTATAGCTATTAAAAGCAACTGCTATATCATCTGCAAAAAAGAAATCTGTGATAACTTCTTTCCCTTCCTTTAAGTAATATTTTCGGGCTATTCCGCTAATGATGTGATAGCTGTTTTTACATATATAACCTTCGTTAAGAAGAATATCACCCTTTTTGAAATGTTTTATTACTTCTATCTTGTTCAGCAAATCGATTGTTGCTTTATCAAATGAAGTTATAAGTTTTTCAATTTTTTTAATATGTTCTACCATTTAGAGACTTTATAAATATACACAGACCTTTCGATTTTGACCTAAACTACGCATTACGTTTAGGTTTTGTTGAACTATTTTATTTCGCTGTGAATTTCCAGTTTAGTTTATTTTCAAGCACATTTTGCTCGTCTGTTGTCAATCACATCATAGCAATTACTTGACCAAATTTTTGGGTATCATCATATAGAAAGTCCACCATCCTAATTTTCCTGTTCGCTAATTGGTTATTACAAATCTTAAATACACTCTCGTGTAGCCAATCGTCTTCATATTTAGGATTGAATGGAACTAAAGAACCATCGGTTTGAGCGATTTGAATTGCGTCTAATTTCATATCTGGCTCGTATGGTCTTTTAAACATTTCGGAATAATGTTGTTTACGTAATTCATAAATTTTGTCGAAGATTTTTAAGTGATAGTCCAGTTATATTTATCAAAAAAACCAACTTTTCGTAAAATCCCTATATTTTTTATGACTTGCTATCTCTATTGTTATCATATCGTTCTAATTCTTTGACTAACTCATCAGTCTATAAAAAAAACTGATATTTAATTGTTCATTCAATTCATTTTCTATTGTTTTTTTATCAAAATTATAGTCCTTCATATATTTAATAACAGTCGCTTTAACCAATGCTTCATCATACATCGTTTTCCAATTACTATATGCTTGTTTATTCATTTCATCTTTTACTTTATCAAAAATGATTGTCCCGCTTTCTTGAAGTTCAGAACGATATTTTTCTACAACATGATTTACAAATGAATGATTAAATTCGTGTAAAATTGTTGGAAAATAATCTTTCATTTCATAATTCGGCTGTCATTTTCCCAAGGTTTATTTTTTCGGCTTTTGTAAATTCTATTTCTCGGACAAATTCCATCTTTTTCCACAAGTACGTATTTCCTTTTAGTCCATTTGTTATTTTCATTCTGCGGTTCAGTCGTGTAATTTCCTTTTTGGTAGCTTTTCTTTTTTCTCCAAGTTCTCCATAGAGCTTAATTGCTGGAAACTCTGAAAATTTTTCTTTGAACAATGATATGATCCAAAATATTCGTCCGCTATTCACTCCGAGTAGGCATACTTTTGGGTTTTCCTTTGCGTGTTTTGGTAATTTTGATGGAAATTTTTCGAAATAAAATCCAGTTTGATTGTCATTCAAGAACAACGAACCAATTGGTGTCACGGTCGGATTATTTTCAGAGTCAACTGATGCAACCGAAACATAAAAGTTAGAACTGAAACTTTTATTAAAGTGTTTTCTGATTTTATTCCAATCCGTTTTGATGTCCATTTAGAGTTCTGTTTTTAGCTTGTTTCCAGCGCTAAATGTAAAATGTATTTTAATGCGTTTTTACATAGTGTGTGTACCCAACATGGGTATCTTTATATTTATTTATCGAAGATAAATAATTAATCCAGAGGGTGCAAGTTCCTTATGCGCAGGGGTAACCTTTTGACCTTGCTTGGTACTGAGATACACGAACCGCATATTGAGGTTATTAGAGGATAAGTAGGCACGCTTCGGTAAGCTCAACGCATAGTATCACTGCAAAGTCCAAAATGCTGTTTTTTTTCAGTAGGTATCGAAATAGTAGATGCGGCGGGGATCGAGAGGAAGAAGATGTCATTACCTGAAGGGCCAGATACTACCATTACCATATCCAGAAGTAAAAGAAAAGGATACGTTCCTATGGTTGACTACTTAAATAAGGAGCAAACTTCGATTTGGTGAACCGCCTGTTACGAGACCCGTATGGCAGGTGGTACTTCGATAAACTCAGTAGAGCTGTGTGAGGTGCACTCCGCTATCTAATGATGGCGGAGCCATCTACACGATTGTAGGTAGTTTTTATAGTTTATATCCTATTCCGAATTTCAGAATATTAATGTTCGTATTGTAACTTATATCTGGAACTCCATTTTCAACTCCGATTTTCACAAAATCATATTGTGCCTGCATAAAGAATTTTTCAGATAAATCATATGCAATTCCTAAATTAAAATTAAAACCACCTTCGCTGTCGTCAATATCATCAGGCAATTCAGCATCTCGATTGTCCGCCCAATCTGCATTAAAAATAAGTATAGAATATCCAATTCCGACTTGAGGATGAAGTTTTTCTAAATTCGGAATATTAAACTCTGCAAATAAGCGAGGTTGAATGGGAATAATTTTTACGTCAAACAGTTGATTGAGGTCGGTTGCACCTGATTTAGTGTTTTTAAAAAATCCAAAATTCGCAGACACTCCTAAATTCAGTACTTCTTTTTGCAGAAATCTGTAATTGATACCCAAATCAATAATTCCGTTATAGTTGTCTCCCAAAAAATTATCTCCAATAGCGATTGGGAAATTAGCCTCAATGTCAAATTTAGATTCTTGGGCGTTTAAATTTAGAGCTAAAAATAAAGTTAAAATCCAATAGAGTTTTGATTTCATTAGTTAAGTCAAGTTTTGTTAATGTTTAATTTCAGTTTGTTGGGTAAATTACCTACAACGTTAAGGCTATGAGTAGTTGCGTGACTAAGATACAACTTTTGCAAGTACACACCAAACTGAAAATTTCGCAGGAATTTTCATATGTAGACCAAGCCTAAGCAATTACTTATAGCCAGTGTGTGTGCCTTGAATGGTAAATATAGTTCATTTAGATGAACGTCCCAAAGGGTTAAAGTCCCGTATGCACGGAGTCGTGTCCGTAAGCAAAGTAAGTGGCAAGGTGGTTTAGGGTGACCTATACACTAAAGTAAGCCGGACTACGTAGTTGGTACTGACGAACAGAAACTGGATACCGAGGCTATTTTAATTTGGATAAGCTAGCACATCATAGTAACGTCCACAAGAAAGGGTTAAGATAGTAGATTCAGCAGGCATTAACTAGAGGGTATTTATCTTACCGAGGGAGGTCTCTACAACTACGAGTTGGTTAAGTAGAGAAGTCAGCAGAAGTCATAGTACTTATGGGAAACGAGTTGCAAATAGAAATTGCATAGGTCTCACAAGTAAGGAAGGACAGAACGTATTCTTTTTGGAAATTCGCATAGGAGCTTTCTAAAGTAGCCTATGTTTAAAGTACAGAATAGTCGTTATCGGTGTAAAGAGCGATACGAAGATGGAGTACGAACCGCCGTATACGAGACCCGTACGTACGGTGGTGTGAGAGCCTCAACACGGTAAATTAATTTACCGTGTCGGGCTACTCGATTAGCGGTTGTTTTTTATTTCATCTAAAAGTCGTTTTACCTGTGAATCACCAAATCCATAGATGCTTTCACGTTTGTTGAATTCCCTAAAAACTGGTACAAATGACTCAGTTTCTAACTCTTTCATTATTTCTATTAAAGATTGTATTGGTCGTCCCGGATTGTTTTCATTGGGAATTCTATCTATATGTGCCTCAACTGCCTTATATATGAAAGGAAATTCAGCTTCTAATTCTTTGGCTGTCTTGATTAATTTTTTTGTGTCATTTTTCTGATATGAATTCCAAAGACTGGCAATTTTTTCTATGTCAATAATTTGAGTTCTTTGCTCAAAAGCTTTAATAAGCTCAAATTCATTTAGTCCACCAAATCCATATTGAGTGTGGACAGTAGGTCTAATTAGGAAAACATTGCAATCCTGTACAGAATTCAGTATCAGATTTATACTAAACCAAAAATTCACTTGGCAAAATAAGTCATCTTCAAACCACAAGTTAATCTCTGTTCTCTTAGGTATTTTTTGAATTTTTTCAAATTCAGATACAGATTTAGAATAGTAATCCTCAATGGAATAGTCACCGTATACAGTTATAAATTTGGCACGAACCTTAAATAACTCATCTAAAGAGTCACTTTCAACTTCTCCATCGACAAGACATTCGCGAGCAACAATTACTTCCCCATCAATTTGTTTAGGAAACTGTTGTCTTAGACAATCTCCATTTAATATGTGATACTGATTTTTCATTAGTCTGTCTTTTTAATAACCGCTAACACTAAGTGTAAGATGAGCGATAGCATCTTTGATTAAATCGTTTGCGCAGCGATAGCGAAGACAAACTATTTGAGCAATGCATTCTTACATAGTGTTATGTTTAGTTTATTTGTCCAAAGCTAAGGAATTTTTCTTTTCCATCCAGTGGGACAAATAAAACGGTGTTTCAAAAAGCACCCAAAATAACAGCAACCCAAAACGTTTTTAATTGCCAGTGTAGCCTATTACATATGTATGCATCCGTCTAAGTACATCTTGATTAGATTCTTTATAGGCTATATTTT
>NZ_CDSBKO010000075.1:0-23626 GCF_977115655.1 Aquimarina sp. | reverse complement strand
TGGCAAAACTAACCTCGATGCATTTTTATGCATGGAAAAGCGGTTTAAAAACAGGGATGTATTATTTAAGAACAAAATCTGCAGTAGATGCCATTAAGTTTACACTTAAAAGTGAAAATACAAAAGAAACTACAACACAAACAAATCCATATCAAGAACCAGTTCCTATACATGAATACCAAACATTAATACAACAATCTAAAAGCAACAATAAAGATGACGATTGTTTAATGTGTGGAGGATAATCTCCTGTTTTAATTACAAAACAAAAAATTTATTAATCTATATTATATAGCTCGCTAATGAATAAAGAACAAATCATCGAAAAACAGCTTATATTTCATAAAAGAGGTAAAGCAGGATGCGCTTTTTCATCTATTGCTGCAAAAAAACCTGATAATTACGAATGGGAACATAAAATTTTATGTTCGTATACTTCAAAAGAAATAGATGAAGCTATAGGGTATTACATTCAAAAAGATGGGATATCCACAGTATCTCTTGTGTTTCCTACGGTAAAAACAGTGTATGACTTATGCTCCTTAATACATACACTCGAAAATTGTAAAAACATAGTTACTATAAAAACAGATTACCAGGATTTTCAATGTTTTGGATTTAGAGTAAAAGTAGAAGATAAATTATCATGGGTTACCGGATTTGGTTCTTTTTCTTTTTTTCCAAAAACAAGACAAACTCCTTTTACCGAAATAGCTTTTAGAGTAAAACCAAAACCCCTATATGATTGGGAAATGAAAGAAAGCCCTGCAAATATTCTGCATTTAGCACACATGAACATGCATGATATGGAAGAAGATATGTTCAAAAATATCTGGCAACATTCTTTAAACAATACTGAAAAAATATTAGGACATAAACCAGACTTTATAAGCGCCGCAAAAACAACATTCTCTATACCAAAAACAATATGAATATAGATAACTTATCCTGGGTACTGGCTTTTGGTAGTCTTATTGGAGGGCAATTAGTAATTAACAAAAATAAAAGCGGATATGTAATCTGGGGGATAGTAAATTTACTGTGGATAACTTATTTTATATATAAAGATATTTATTCCTCAGCATTTTTATTTTTGGTGTATATGATACAATCCGTCTACGGATATATAAAATGGAAAAGAAATGAAAACTAACATCGCCTTTTTATTAAGAGATTTTTTGGCAGACTCAGAAAAATTAAAAGTAGAATTACGGCATAGTTACCTATCTGATGGCAGAACAGAGAGCGTTGCAGAACATGTATGGCGTATGTCATTATTAGCATTAATGGTAGAGCCATATTTAAAACAAAAGATTAATGTTGAGCGATTTCTTAAAATCATAATTGTACACGATCTGGTTGAAATTTATGCCGGAGATATCCCAATCACCGAATCGGTGAAAAGTGACCAAATAAAAAAGCTAAAAGAAATAAATGAGATAAAAGCTATAGAAAAAATAAAAGCTAAACTCCCATCTCTGGTAGGAGAAAGCTTTTATGATTTGTGGTGGGAATACGAAAAAAATGAAACTATAGAATCCAGAGTTGCCCATGCATTAGATAAAATCGAAGCACAAGCACAACATAATGAAGCTGGTATTGATACCTGGGTAGAAGAAGAGTATCATTTTGCATATAAACTGCCTAATTATACTACTAATGAAGAAATATTAGAAGAACTTTCTGATATCCTGATTGCAGAAACAGACGAGTTATTAAACTCTATTGGGTATCATAAAAAAACGATATGAATAGTTCTATAATTACTAGAAAGCTTCATAAAATCGGATATAATAATTCATATTTCACCAAAATTATACAGATCAACCAGATTATGTCAAAGTATAAATATATTTTTTATTAAGATTTCTAAACTATAGGATTAGATATTATATAAATGTTCTTGCAATTTTTCTAGCGGTTATAATACCCCTAATTAGCAATATCGTTTAGCTAAGAAAAAACTTTTATAGTATCACAATGTAGATTTATTGGTCTTCGACAGGCTCAGACTGACATTACAAAACCTTAATATATAGAATTTACCTAATCAAACAAAGATGGTTGCTTATTTTTAGAAGGATAATCCACCAGATCCATATACTTAGGATCCATTTTTTTTAACATATTCGGGATAGCCCTATAATACGAAGGAGACACACTAATCTCATAAGCAAGTTTTTTTATACTCACAGGGTTTTCCTGCTGATCCAAATACCATATAATTCTATCTTTTATAGTATACGGTATACTATCATACGTAATATCTAATACGGTAAGCGTATCCCCTATTTGTATTTCTCCTTTATTAAGCACCATACCTAAATACCCACGTTGGTGCTCTATTTTTTTAAGATCTACTACATCTTTTATTTGCTTGCAGGGCTCACAATGATAGGTTAAACGTATTTGTACCTCTCCTATTTGTATTACTGTTCCAGAAGATAGTGCATGTATATCCAAACCATCGATTATTATATTTTCTTTAAGGTCTCCTGGTTCTAAATCAAATCTTTCTATTATCTCAGTCGTTAAAATCAAAATATGCCGTTGTGGCAAAGCTACTTTTGCTCCCACAATACCTTTTTTAGTAACCTCAAAACTATCTACTTCGCGCAAGGTGCTTGCTAACGGTTCTTTTAAAAATAATTTTTGTACGGTTATCATGAGATTTGTAGGTTTTATTTGAATACTACACAAAACTAAGTAAAATATCACTAGTATTCTTTCCTTACTTCCAACTCAGGGTTCGAGTACCTCAGGGTTCGGGGATTAGTGGACTTTGAGGTTTTATTCAGGCAATATCAAAAGTATATCGTATAAACAACAAATTTCTGGAATATAAAGAAGTTTCTGACTATACAAAGACGAATGATACGGACTTTGTTTTTGTAAGGAGTGAAAGGGAGAATTTAAAAATACAACTATCAAGAATTGGTTATATCGAAAGCCTTAAAAATCATACAAAAAATGATTCGCTTATAACCCACACAGGTATAAGCTACATCAAAAAAAGATTGCCTTCTAGCTTTGTTAGGATCCACAGGTCTTATATTGTAAACATAAACGAAATTACCAGCTATACAAATTCTTATATTTCCATCTACAAAAAATCATTGCCGATAGGAAATGTATATAAAACAATGGTATTGGATATATTGAACTACAAAATAATTTAAGGTATTTTGCTTAATAAAGGAAATCTGGTGAAATCATTTACGAGCTATTTAATTGTCTTTACTCCATTTATTAAAACAATAAATGGAGTAAAGATCTAATTATAAATTACCTGCCATTAAATGAATCTTTTTCCTTTTTTTTCCATAATTCAAAATCGTCCCAGTACATTTGCAATACTCCTCCATTGTTTCTAACGTGATCTATGATACTATCTTTGGTATATAGTTTCATTGAACTAAAATGGGGCACACCATCATATACTTCTGGGTTTTCAGGATGCGTAGTCCAGTTAGTAACATCAAAAAGCGTTTGTTCGTATTGCTTTTCATCCATAATTTTAACTACTACCCTTCCTGTATTTTCATTTCCTTCTATAAAATGAGTACTTAATTTAAACCATTTTTCAACAGGCACAGGAATCGAGGCATTTGTGTCTGTCCATATAGTATCAAAAACTTTTTCCAGGGGGTTATATGTCTGTGCTTTTATATTAAAATATAATTCATCTACAGTGCCAGAGCTTTTTTTATTAATACTTAATGTTACCCTAAAAGGATATTCCGAGTCATCCCAATTAGGGTTATTCCAAAATTCTTGAATAGTAAGCCATGTGATTTTGTGCTCATAAGATTTTAATATATCAAAATCTTTATGCAGAAATAATCTTTGCGATGCATAAAAATTATTCAAACCCTTAGCATGAGCGATATTGGCTTCAACACGTCCTTTTCTATTATTGTTTTCTCTTGCATTCTTTAGCCAGTAGTGCAATACCGTATTCCTTTTGCCTATTATATTATAAGCTGTTGGGTCTGAAATAAGTTCTACTTTTCTATCGTTTACATTTCCATCCTTTAGTTGAAAATTAAAATACCCAATATTAGGATGGTCATCAAATGCATCCCAATCATTTTTTTCTTGTAAACTATAGTCAATTCCCTCTAAATCTGCTTTATGAGAGGGAATAGGATCTACCATTTGTGTTCCTGGCTGAAATCCGGAATGGAAAATTAACTCCATATTATCTGGTCTATATGAATCTGCCAGATCGCTTTTTGTGTTATAAGAAACATCTGTTAGGTCATCCTCATTGACTTGGTCAATATTAGGAGTATTACACCCTGTACTTAGCCCCAGGCTTAATCCTATACAGGAAAGCATCTTTAGTTTAGTTTTTGTGTTCATTTTTTTAGTTTTTTAGTTTAGAATTAATTTATACAATATCTGGCAATTTCAAATTGGTTTAACGTTTTATTAAGGCTTTCCACGGGCTTTATACCAGATCAAGTACGACACAAGCTTTTACCTTGAATGCCTGAAAAATAAATTCAATCTTTTATATGCATGGTTTTTAAAGTTAAAATGGTATAGTTGGTGTGATCTGGTCATAAAATTTTGTTCTGTGGTCGATGATTAATTCTCTAATCTCTGGCTTTAATTGCAAAACTATTTCAGATTACTTGTTTGTATTATTAAAAATGCCAAACTAGCCTGTTTTTAATTTATAAGGTGATATTTATTATATTAGTATTGATAGATCATACAAATCTTGTTTGTGTCAACAAAAAGTTTTTTGATAATAACTAATTTGTATTTAGCCAATTTTGTGAGAGGGAACGGACTTCAAGAAATTGATTATTCAGGAGTGATTTTAATTTGATTACAAAAAATTTAACCTCAAAAACTGTTGTGTTTTTCTATGTATATTTTCAAAATTGAACCTTAACCAATCATCAATGAATACTCCTTTGTTTTGGTTGTTTTTTATAAATTTTCTGTAGCCTGAACCTAATCCTTGCTATCTGTAAACGTAATATTAATCACAACAAAAGTGTTTCACCCAACTCAGGGTTCGAGAACCTCGCCCTTCAGGGATTGGTGGACTGTGAGGTTCTATAATTCGAGTGGACTGAGGTTCTCGAAGTCCATCCTTCAATAATTCGGGTGGACTGAGGTTCTCGAAGTCCATCCTACTAGTGTTTCACCTAACTCAGGGTTCGAGAACCTCGCCCTTCAGGGATTGGTGGACTGTGAGGTTCAATAATTCGCGTGGACTGAGGCTCTCGAAGTCCATCCTACTAGTGTTTCACCCAACTCAGGGATTCGAGTACCTCACCCTTCGGGAATGGGGAATTAATTATTCCTAGACTCATAGACATCTTTTGTCCATTTATGTTCACATTTTCTACAGCTATAATAATTACGAAAAATATACTGTTTAGGCTTACCAAAGTCTTCCCCTAAATACTCTTGTTTTGTTTTAGCAATATTAAAATAATCTGCTTTGCATTTTGGACATATACTCGATCTGTATCCTTGTATTAAAAGATATATTACAAATACTGTTAAACCAATAATTATTAAATATGATCCTAAGTTATCTGTCATCGGTAACTACTCAAACAATGTCTTATTCTTAATCCTAGGTAACATATAATCCATAAGTGCTAGAAGCATTAATACCAAAGTTAGGATTTGATACTCTGTAGTAATAATATGATTTAGAGCAAATAATCCACCAATATATTTTACAACAACCCATAAGAGTTTAAGGTAATCTAATCGTTTTTTAATGGGTTTCTGAACAAAATGTAACAAGTAAGAGAACACAATACCGATACATCCGATGAGTAATAGTATATTTTGGAATGACCAATGCATAATAGTAAACAATGCTCCTATAATCATCAGCCCTGTTAACCCCATTGCAATGCGAGAATACTTGGTTTTAAGAAACGTACCATTACGTAATAATAAAAACATACCTGCTACCTCAATCAACCATAATCCTATGGTTAGTAAAAAATCACTATCTGATACGGTTATAAAAACAGATAAGAACAAGCTTGTTAGGCTCATTACTACTCCCAGGATTATTAGGATGGTTAGAGTTCTATTGTAGTTAATCATACACTAAAATCTTTATCTTTTATTTTGTTATCTCTAAAGTTTTAGCTTCTGCATACTTAATCAATAATTCATCTTCTAACTCAAATGTCGAAAGTATTAATTTTAATTTTCTGAACTTATTATTACTATCCATGTTTGTTTCTATATAATAAGTTTCACTTATAGGATATGGACTACGTAATTCTTCTGGATTTTTTGTTAATCCAATAGCGTCTTTAATGTCCGTCATCAAAAATTTAGCAGGACTTTCTATAAAAAGTTTTTCCAATATGTAGTAATACATTTTACTAATTTCGTCCCCTACAATAACTTCATCTCTAAAGTTAAAATATTCTAACCTTTTGTTCTTAGGCTCAGGAGCATTAAAAATATTATATTCTTCTTCTGTAACCGTAAATAGAGCTTCCACTTGTGGATATTTCCAGATATCTAGAAAACGTTTATAAATATCATTAAACCTATCGTTATATTCTGTTATTGTCCAAGTGTCTATTTCCCGCAAATATCTATTAAGCCATAAACTACTATATACATATCCTTGCTCACCTCCATCGGTATTCATCATTTTTTTATCTATAAATGATTTATTACCTAAGGAGCCATTATTACCAGATAAGGTTAAGTTACCAATGGTATGTAACAATCGTTCTGAGAAAAATTTATACTCTTCTATATTCAATTGTTCTTTCCATTTGGCATCTGGGGTTTGTGGAAATATGTGTTCTACAGTTATCGTTGGAGCACTTATATCTACCAATTCTCTATTATTGTGATGTTCGATTTTTTCGAAGAAATAGTTTTTGTTTTTAGCCTGTGTATTATATAGGTCTTTATCTCTTAGTGCTATTTTTATTTCTTCATTATTTGGAAATCGTTGTGTCCCTTTTTTCTTTAGTAATGATCGCTCTAATGAAGGAATATACTCTTCTGTATTTATATCTAAGTACAAAGACATAAATATTTTGTTTAGAGCACTCGTAGGTAAACCAACTATAAACCTACGCCAGGTAAAAGATTGCACCAATTGCAATACACCAATAAAAGTTTCTCTATCCAATACCATTTTTAGGTAATCATCATATACAGGTATTAAAAATGGATAAGAAACATTGATCTCTAATTGTTTTATCCCGTTTAACTCTTTTCTGATAGCCTTATCTTTTTCTTTATCAGGGTTTACGATCTTATTATAAATGATGGCATACTCTTTTATTTTTTTTAGTGTACTATTATAAAAATTATCGTCCCTCTTTTGGAATCTATTTTTAAACTCTTCATACACTGCATTTTTATTAGGTATCTTATTATTGATAATAGTAAGGTAATCTCTAATAAAATCTGACACTCTATTTTTTATAGATGTTTCTTCTTTAGCATTAGTTTCTATAGCATCCCAATAGTTTTCGAAGATCTTTATTTGCTTTTTAGGTTCTAATCCCATCAAAATATAATTGCGAATTAGATCCGCTTGGGATAGTTCTAATCCAGTTGAGTTTAGACTTTCGAATATACGTTGCGGATCGTCTTTACCTCGTTCTAAGGATATTTCTACAAACAATAAACGACTAAGTCCTGTGGTAAGAATATCAAAATTTTCTGGAGTAATCATTTTATAGAAGAAACTATAATTTTCTATTATCCGCGAATATTCAGGATAGTTAGCGGGGTCATTATCTGCCAACAGGTACTTAAATGCTTTGGCATTAAGATCTGTTTGTTTTAATTTTAATTTATTCCCTTCTTCTTTTACAAAACGGTTAATAAGTATGGTTTCATTAATCTCGGCAGCTTTTTCCTCCATGTCATGGTTTAATGCAAACCTATATAATGCCAGATACAAGAGAGTTATGGTAGTTAATCGCTGTTGTCCATCGATAATCACCAATGGGGTTACCTCATCTGTGGTATAGATTCCATCATGAATAAATACGATGCTTCCTATAAAATGGTTTTCTGTTTCTTCTTTACTTCCTACTATAATAATATCATGCAGTAATTGTTTGCATTGCGGATGTATCCAATCATAATTACGTTGGTATACTGGTATTACAAATTGCGTTTTGTTTTTGGTTAAAAAACTGTTAAGTGCTAATTGGTTTGCTACCATGGTTTTAAAAGTGGTTTATATATTATTAATGTCATATCTCTCTAGAATATTTAAAAGGCTTATTAATATACTCTTGAGTTGTGATTTTTTTCAATATAATCTGCAAAATGATCCTCTGCTGTTTTAGTAATTTTAACTCAATCTACTCGTAGATTATGCAGCATTCTATACTTTGTTAGAATTTTATTACCTCTACTTCCTAAACGGTCTCAATTCTTACCTAATTTAACTATATAATACATCATTAAAGGGTTAGAAATTCCTAATGGTTTAGTTACCATATGTATCCCCCTTCTCCGCAACCATACCCAACTTGCTCTCTACCTGCTTGTATGCTTTATTTAGATCTTGGTCTTTACCGGGATTCGCCACGCGCACCTGCCCATTCATTAACATAGGCAATAACCAATCTCGAAGCTCGGAGAGTTTTTGGTTTTCTTTTAGATTCGTTTGAATTTGTGCGTGTATTGGTTTTGCTTTTTCATTAAATTGTTCTATAATTTTAGAGTCAGGAATAGCTACTTGATGATTTGTTACAAAAGATTCAAATAGCAAATTTTTAATACCACTCGTTTTTCCTTCCCAACCGAATAAAATACCAGCATCGTATAACCTATTCCATTCGTAAGCAAAATTATAAAGCGCTTTTTCTTCTTTAAGAGTTACTGCTTTACAAAAGTTGGAACAGATTAAAGGATTTTCAAATCGCTCTAAAGTTTCTTTAGTTATGAAAGCCATTCTACCTGTAGATTGTGTTGGACTACCTCCAGAAATTTCAATGATAAAATCTCCTACTTCTAATAGTTTATGATTATTTTTTTCTAAGATAAAACGCGTTGGTGACTTCACTTCTCCTTTTCCATTTAAACCATTTAAATCTGCACCACGAATACAAGAAACTTTGCTTACATAGTTACCTTGTTCTGTTTCTTTCCCCCAATCTCCACTTTTATCATTTTTAATCCAACTTGAAAAAGAATCAACCTCCCACCCCTCAGGAATCTCACGTTTCAACTCTTCATTATATACCATCTTACCTCCAGATGATTTATATGGTTTACCTTTCATGGAGAGATCTCCTATCTGTTTCGCATACGCCTCACTTATAGGAAAATCAAACTGTACAAACCAATACTCATACAGCGTTTTTGCCATCGCTTCTAATTCCTGATTTATTTTATTGTTGACTTCTATTTTTGCATCTAAATCGGATAAGACTTTGGCGATTTGTTTTTGAGTAGAAGGAACTCTTATTTGTAATTTTTGTAAAGCTTCTTTAGTCAAAGCATTTCTAGTTCCACCAACTCCACAAATTTGCAACAAATATGATTTTAAATTTATGAGATAATAATTTATAAACTTAGAATCATAATCATCCTTACATCTTATTATACTTACGTGTTGGTTTACTCTTGCAGGTAATATTTCGTTAGGTACAATACAAGTTCTTGCAATTGAATCACCTGTGATATTAAAAAGAATATCTCCACTTTCTACAGTAACATTATCTAATTTTTTAGCTTGTTTTTCATCTATGAACGCCAATCCATTTCTTGAAAAACAAAAATCATATACATTTTGACTTCTAATTAAAGAGATTCCTTGAGTTTTATAAGCACTTTGTCCTCCTCGAGGTGTTGCCCCACTGCCTATTTTTAATGTTATTTCTTCAAGAGTTTTAACTTTCATACCTCAACCCTTTTAAATTCTTCTGAATCTCCTTCTCCAAACTTTTAGACTCCGCAAACAAAGTTTCCAAATTACTTTCAAAACCTTTCATTTTGGCAGCAAACTCTTCGGCAGTGATATCCACATATTCAATTTTAACTTCAAAATATTGTCCTGCACTTAGGCTGTAGTTTTTTGCTTTAATATCCTCATAAGACACTACCACAGAGAAATCGTCTTTGGCTTCTTTAGTATTAAAAACTTTTATAATTTGGTCTTCTTCGGCTTCGCTTAATACCGTTTTTTGGTTCTTCCCTTCTTTTACTTTGGTTCCTAAGTTAGAGGCATCTACCAACACCACATCTTTGGTATTGGTTTTGTCTAAAAACAAAATACTAACATTAGTACCCGTAGTCGCAAAAATATTAGAGGGCATACTTACTACACCTGCCAGCATTTTGCTTTCTACCAGTTTTTGTCTGATTTTTTTATCGATCCCAGATTGTGCGGTGATAAATCCTGTGGGTACTACAATGGCTGCTTTTCCTTTAGCAGATAAACTGTGCATAATGTGCTGTATAAACAGCAAATAAATAGCCATCGATTCTTTTTTGGTTTTAGGAATATTAGGTATTCCTGCAAAAAAACGTTCGGTATTGGCTTTACTGTCTAAATCTGCACTATAATCGCTAAAATCTAACTTAAACGGTGGGTTGGATACGATATAATCAAACTGCTCTAATTGTCCGTTTTCTTGTTTATGATAGGGTTTTAGAATGGTGTTCCCCTGTATAATGTTTCGTATAGAATGTACCAGATTGTTTAAAATCAAATTTAAACGTAATAAGGCAGAGGACTTCTGCGAAATGTCCTGGGAGTAAATGGTACATTTATCCTCGCCAATAGCGTGTGCAATATTCATTAATAGAGTTCCTGATCCTGCACTAGGATCATAACAGGTTACATTACTTACATCATCTTCTGTTACCAAACAAGCAGCCATAATTTTGGCTACGGCATGCGGTGTAAAGTATTCTGCATATTTACCGCCACTATTGGTGTTGTAATCTTTGATTAAATACTCAAAAATGGTGGCAAAAAAATCAAACTTCTGTGTAAATATATGTTCGAAACTAAAAGCAGTAAGTTTGTTTACCAGTGCTTTGCAAAAGGCATCTCTATTATCGGTAACATATTTACTTATATTTTCGAACAATACTACTTTTTCTCCCCCTTGTGTCAATACCGAGAAAATATCGTTGTTTTCTTTGGCAATATCTAACAGGGTCTGGTCAAAAATATCGGCAAACTTGTCTTTGTTTTGTTGTTCAAACAAACGGGATAAAAAGTTTTTGGGTGCAATACGAGCGGTGTTTTCGCTAATTTGCATTGCTAGCATTTCTAAATCATCCTCCCCATATTGTTTTAAGGCTTCGTCAAAATTATCTGCTGCTGCCAATGCAGGTTCTAGTTGTTTTAATTCGTAAACGTATTTATCGTTTAAGAACTTATATAAAAATACCTGAGTAATAATTTTAAATTCATTTCCGTCATTTCCTAAACCATAATTGGCACATACGCTCTTCAGATCGTCTATGAGTGCTTTGGTTTGGGTTTCAAATTGGTTTGTAGTCATTCTTAGTTTTTATGCAACGTAACCGTTGTATTCGTTCATGTATTCTTTTACGATAATGCTATTAATACGTCTTACATCTGTAGTAGTAATAGCGATATTCTGTTCGTTTTTAAATTGATTAATCACCAGGCGCATCACCATTTTTTCTACATAACTCTCGTTTTCGAGAATCTTAGCGTTTTGCAATATCTCTTTATCTACTGCGGTTTTTAACCCTTTTAATGCTTCGAACAGTTTGCGCTCGCTTTCTGTTAATGGATCCTTTTGCATCAAGCGTTTATGTATGCGTGCATATTTAGCATCATAATCATACTTTGCTTTTAATAATTGGTTTTCTCTTTCTAGCTTTTTTGCTTTATCGTAGATCTCATTTAATGCTTTTATATTGGCTTCCATCTCTTCTTTAGAAACTTCACTTAAATTTTTCTTTTTAAATAACCGTTCTAACTCTTCTCGTAAGGATACAAAAACAGGATCCCGAGGATCAAAATTACCGCCCAACATTTCGCGTGTACGCTGCAAGGTGTTTTTTAATTCGTCTGCCAATACCATTTCTTCTTCTTTTACTTTGGTAAAAGCAAAGATGACATCTTCTAAGGCTATGTTTAGGAGATTATCCGTTTCTACATTGGTCTCCAGCGCAATTCTGGTATTGATGATTCCTAAACGGTCATTGGCCAATCGTGCCAATATAGTTAGTGTTCTAAAATCTAATTTCTCTAATAACTCAAAATTACCAGACAATCGAATCAGATTATACAACTCTTTGGTATTATTTAGGGCTTTAGCGATTTGTCGTATTTCCGAGCGATCATTGATTTCTGTAATTTGCTCGCCAAAAATAGTAGGATTTTCTGTATTGAATTTAAAAAGAATGTCTTTTATTTCTTCGATCTCTTTTTGTATTTCTTCAGCAGATTTAAACAGGTTGGAGTAATGCTGCATTTCATCCCCCAGCTCCGTTTGTAATTCGTTAAAGTAATCTTGATTAGTTTTATCAAACTCTTTTTGGATATCTGCAAAGTCCACCACAAAACCGTATTTATGTGTTGTATAGGTTCTGTTTACACGGGTAAGGGTTTGTAATAAGTTATGTGATTTAATTTTACGACCAATGTATAGTTTCTTTAAACGTTTGGCATCAAAACCTGTTAACAACATATTATATACAAATAGAAAATCTAGTTTTCCTGCTTTAAAATCAGACACCCAATCTTTGCGGTCTTGCTTGGTGCCTATATCGTGCAAAATAACTTGTGCAGTAGTTACTTTGCTATCTTCTTTCTTTTTATTTCCGTAGCTTGCTGTAGGCTCTGCTGCCAGATGTAATGGTTGTTCTGTGGTATCTGCATATTGCTCCTGAAAAATTTCATGCATCATTTTTGCTTGCTCAGAAGAATCACAAACGACCATGCCGCCAATACTATTGTCATCTCTGGCTATTCTGGCTTGCTCCATATCCTTAACGATATAGTCTAGCATAGGTTCTACAAACTTGTGATGTGCATACACTGTTTTTTTATCGGCATTACCTTGCAGAACTTTAATATCCTCTAATGTTTGCTGTAAGGCTAATTTATAATTGGTTTCAATCTCTTCGCGAATTAAACGTAAGGTATAGCCATCTTTAATAGATAAGTTATAGTAGTATTTATGAATATAATCTCCGAATAAGGTTTTAGAGTTATATTCTTTACCTAGCAGTGGTGTACCTGTTAATCCTATTTTTACAGAATGTTTATCTGCTAATTCTAAATTAGCTAAAAAACTACCTTTGGGATTATAGCTACGATGTACTTCGTCTAAAAAGAAAACACGTTGTACACTTAGATTGTAATCATTATTTTTGATTACATCGGGATCATCTTTAAATTTCTGAATATTGACTACTGTAATTTCTGCCTTACCAGAATTATTATGTATAACTTCGGTAGATTTTATGTCTTTGGTAAAAGCATCTCTAGAATCTATTTTATGCACCACCAAACCACGGGCTGTAAATTCTTTTGCTGCTTGGGTTAATAAATCTAACCGATCTACAATAAAGTAGAATTTTGGAATAATCTTTTTTTTCTGATAATAATGGGTGAGATGTTTTACATTAAAATACGCCAAGGCTGTTTTTCCTGATCCTTGTGTGTGCCAAATAATTCCTTTTTTAATACCTTTTTCTAACTTATTTTCTATCGCTTTGGTAGCAAATAGTTGTGGATACCGCATTACATGCTTTTCTAATCCATTTTCTTCTTCTACATAAGCAAACGCATATCGTAGTATAAATTTTAATCGATCTTTTTGAAACAAAGATGTTGATATTGAATTGGTAGCTGTATTTGGGATTTTATTAGATAGAAACTCTTTGGAGTTTTTAATACTCAAAAGGTTTGTGTCTTTTAAAACAAACGTTTCCTCTTCGTCAGAAATAGGTTTTAGGATAGTATTCAGATCAAATGCTTCTTCTTCCCTAAAATAATTAAAAATGGGTTTATAATAATTGGTAGTGCTATAAAAAGCACCTTCTAGCATTTGTATATCCTCATCACTATACTTCATATTGTTAGAAAATACCATCAATTGGGTAAGGTTGATGAATTTTCGAAACTTTTTATTGCGAAAACGGGTTTGCATACGTTTGTGTTCTGCTAAAACACCATCCCGATTGTTTGGCTTTTTAACTTCGATAAACACCAACGGCATACCGTTTATTAAAAGAATAATATCTGGCCTAAAGGTTTCGTCATCTTTTTGATACGGCAACTCGGTAACGACATGAAACGAGTTGTTATCAAAATTTTCAAAATCGATTAATTTACTACCAGATTGATCCATTAGCTTATTGTAGAAAGCACGCCCTAAATCTTCATTTTCTAAAGAAAGAGAAATCTCATCGTATACTTTTTGTACATCAGCATCTGATAACCTGGGATTAATTACTGTAAGCTGTTCAAAAAATATTTCTGTAAATATATTAGTACTTTGATCCCAAGTAGCATTCTTTAAGGACAGATATGAATACCCCAACTGAATTAAATGTAGGATTGAAGGAATTTTTACTCTAGAGTCTTCGTTAAATAACATACTCATAGTGTAGTCTTTATTTTATTAGACATATCTAAAGGCAGATCTATATTTAATTTTAATATACAGTAAATAGTAAGAGGTTGATACGTAGCGTATCCAAGTTTTTTAATCATTGTTGGTTAATTGAATCAGAGGGTAGATTAAACATACAGGCAATATAATAATTAATCCTATACAAGTCATTACGGAAACCCTTATTGCAGATACTATTTTGGTTTTTATTTATTACCATTGGTGGACTGATGCTCTCGAAGTTCATCCTTCAATAATTCGTGTGGACTGAGACTCTCGAAGTCCATCCTACTAGTGTTTCACCCAACTCAGGGTTCGAGTAACCTCGCCCTTCAGGGATTGGTGGACTGTGAGGTTCAATAATTCGCGTGGACTGAGGCTCTCGAAGTCCATCCTTCAATAATTCGAGTGGACTGAGGCTCTCGAAGTCCATCCTTCAAGGAATTCGGGTGGACTGAGGCTCTCGAAGTCCATCCTTTCCTATAAAAACCTGTTCCCTGCCATAAAAATTACAGGCGCGGAGTATGTTTATGTAAGCGCGGACATAATTTACCTAGGCGCGGAGTACTTTTGGTCGGGCGCGGAGGTAGAAACCCAAAGCGCGTGGGGTGGTCAATCGCCCGTGGAGTACTTTTGGTCTCCCGCGGACATGGTTGACCCGAGCGCGGGTATAAATAACCAACCCGCGGGCATGGGAGAGGCAGGCGCGTGGCGCGCCCCACCTTACCTACTCCGCGGGCGAGTAATACCAAGGGTTTTCTATTTTTTGTACCTACTAATATACCCTTTAAACCGTTCCGGATTCTTTCTAAATACATATTTACCAGTTTCCTTAATCTCGGTCATAGCATCTTTAAGGTGTGTATACGCTCTGTCCCTTAGTTCTTTGGCTTTAGAGTTATCCATAGTAGCTCCGTTGGCTTTTGCCAGTAATTCTGCCAGATCGTTAGACATTTGTGCTGCAAGATCTAAACGGGTAAGATCATATTTAACCGCTTGTAGCTCGGTGGTATTTGCTTTACCCAATACACTAATATCCATTAAATCCTGTATCATATCTGCATCTCCTTCGCCATCGGCAATGGCACGTACTCTTGCTAATAAATCAGAACGCCTGCGAAATGCAAATCGAAAATCAGCCAATAGGTCATTTCTAAATGTATACGCCTTGGGTGCTTCTTCTTTCCACTCTTTTGCTGCTTCCTCCTGGCTATATCGTTCTTTCATCCAAACGGCTTGTGCATATCGGCAGGCACCTGTGCGAATTGGTAGATCTAATACATAAACATTCCAATCTAAACCTGTATTTACCAGTTGTTTTTTATCCTCTTGTACCCAAATAAAAAGATTTTCGGATTCCTGTAAATAAACATCTACAGGGCTTTTTGGTTTTTTCACCTCTTCTTGAGATATTGCTTCTAATACGACTAACTTTACGTCATAATTTTGCTTTGACATACTATACTATTGTTATAAATTAATAATCTACAATATTACAGTATGGTAGTTTCGTTTTTCGACACTAAGAAAAATAATTTGTAAGAATGCTACTACTTTTTCTTGTTCAAAAGCAAAAATGGAACGCTTTTATCAAATTGTCTATATCTTTACTCTCTAATTCTATTGAAATCCTTATTATATTTTGCACCCAAATAACATTCATAATTCCTCGTACGATTTTGAAGCATTAAGTACTGCACATCCTGCCTTGCTATCTTACGTTTTTGTAAACACTTACGGTATCAAAACCATTGATTTTGCAAACCATATTGCAGTTCTCGAACTTAATAATGCTATTTTAAAACATCATTATCAAATCACTAGCTGGAGTATCCCGGAACATTACCTGTGTCCGCCGATCCCGGGAAGAGCAGATTACATACATCATATTGCAGATATACTAGATAAGGATACTACCCCAAAAAATATACGAGGTTTGGATATAGGGGTCGGAGCCAATTGTATTTATCCTATACTGGGAGCCCAAATCTATGGTTGGAATATGGTAGGCGCAGATATTCATCCTATGGCAGTAGCTTCTGCCCAGGAAAATGTAAAAGCAACATCTGCTTTAACGAATAAAATAGAAATCAGACACCAAAAGGATAATGCTCATATTTTTGAAGGTATTATACTTGATAAAGAGTATTATCATTTTACCATCTGTAATCCTCCGTTTCATGCTTCTAAAGAAATTGCTGCTAAAGGAACACTACAAAAGCTAAAAAACCTGCAAGTGTCCAAATCTTTAGAACTTAACTTTGGCGGACAGGCTAACGAGCTATGGTGCAATGGTGGAGAGGCTTTGTTTATTAAACGAATGATCAAACAAAGTGTAGCTTTTAAAACTCAGGTTGGCTGGTTTACCTCTTTGGTTTCTAAAAAAGAAAACCTATCTAAACTATACAAGCAACTAGACAAGCTAAAGGCAATACATAAAACAATCGATATGAACCAGGGCAATAAACAAAGTAGGTTTATCGCCTGGAAATTTGAATCCTAGCAACTATCGCAAAGCAATCCTGCCAAACATTTAGCAAAAGGGTACTCTTTCATTTTGATAAAGATTGTGCGCTATGTTAGTTTTTATAGAGGTATCCCAAAAAATGTCTTCTAACTAAACCATAGTAACAGCAGTAGTATCAAAATTATAAGCAATAACAACCAGATCAACCAAAATGGTAATTTTGTACTGGTATCTGGTGTGGTTTTTTCTTGCAGTACTACAGGCTCTCTGTCTGGTTGTGTAATAATAACTCCGGGGGTACTGCCAGATACAGGATTATGTTCTGCTAATACTTCATAGCTTCCATCATTTTTATCTTTTACAGCCCCTATAAGCGTTGTTCCTGATATAGCGGTAAGATTTATCAACTCTACCCTACCCGGGCCTATACGATTGCCGTAAATGTCTTTTGGAGTTACTATCATCCGTATACGTTGTTTGCCATTTGCTAAAGTTTCTAAGATATCTATGCTTATATCGGTTTTGGTGCTATCTACTCCCGGCACTACATGTACAGACCATACTATTTCTCTGGTACCCAGACAATCTTCTCCATAGCTGGCAACTGCCCTAAAGGTATAATGCCCTTCTTGAGCAAACAAATTTGGTAATTGCAATCCAAATATACCATCAGCCTCCATAGCTCCATCCTTTTGGGATCCATCATCTACAAGATCCAATACTTCATTTTGGTAGGATATAAGAGGCTGCCCATCCAGACTATTTTCAATTTTTTGTAAAGCTACTATACGTGCAGGCAGGATATCCCCATCTACTTGTTGTGTAGTATTAGTAAAAGGAAACTGCGACAGAATATTACCGGTACCATCTGTAGGTTTGGTAACGGTTACTTGTATACTGGCATGAGGAACCCTAAAACCATCTTTGGTAACTACTGCAACCAACGGGTTATAGGTTTGACCGGTATAGTATCTTCTTTTTCTGTTTTTAAGCACCATTACTGGCCCATCTTTTGCCAATACGTTTACAAAATAACGTGCATCTTCTGGCGGTGGCGGAAACTCTCCTCCTGGTCGTATACGATCCACAAATACATTCCATTGCCCGTTTTGCTCTGTATTATGTGGTAAGGATACTCGTAAAAAACGCCAGGTTTGCCCTGCAGAAGAAGTAACCTCTGGTTCTGTAAAACTTACAAAAGTACCAGAAGGGGTTTGTAGTCTAAAATGTAATGGCGCACTTGGTTTTTCCCAGCCCAAAACCACTGTTATTGTAGTTTCTTCACACACCACAAAAGGAAGTGGCTCTGCATGATCTTCACTGGCTTTTAAAATATACTCGGGATCGTTAAGAGTCCCTGCTTCAAAAATATTACCAAAAGTTAGCGCAAAAAACTTTAAAAGAGTTAAGCCACTACCTGCACGCATATATAAACCATTATGATTTTCGGCTAATTGAGTTAACAGCGTACCATTTAACCCTGCCTCAGATCCATATCCTACTGCAAAAATATCGGTGTTTAATATCGATCCTTCTACAGTTTCTACCAAGGGGTTGGTATTTTGCAGACCATCAGTTAATAAAAAGATAGTTCTGCGGTTTTCACCAATACCATTAAGATTCATTTGATCTCTTGCTACCGAAATCCCTGCACCTATACTGGTATTTCCTCCTGCTGTAATTCCGCCCACAATACCATTGGTAAACGGGGCTGTATCGCCAATAAGAGTATCTTTATTAGCAGGGTTAACATCGTTTAAATCAAACACAGAAGAAGCTGTAGAACTGAACGTTACAAGCCCTATTTGATCTGTTCCTTCAGTTCTGGTAAGTTGTATAAAAAGTGCTGCTGCATTTTTTGCTTCTTGTAACTTTGTAAGTCCGGTATCGGTAATTTGTGACATACTCCCTGATCTGTCCAACACCAGCATTACATCTCTTGCTACAGATGGTGTTGTGTCTCCTTCTATATCATTAAGTATATCGCTAGATGCAGCATAACTAATAAAACAATCCGGGTTTCGGTCGGCAGGTAAAGGCGCAAAAGGCCCTCCTTGTCCAGAGGACAAGACTCCAACAAATCGTCCTGCCATATCAAACAAACCAGATCCCGAAGTTCCCCCACTAACGTCAAATTGTGTTGGAATTCTACCTGTTCCCGAGTTTGGTAGCACCACTGCAAAACCATCTGCCAAAGATGGGGATACTTTTTTTACAGCACCATTAGGGTGATGTACTCCAAACACTTGCTCTCCTACTGCTGGGCGTGTGCTACGCATAGGTACTGGTGAAGCTCCTACACCACCAGGTGGTGTTTTTATACGAACCACCAAATAATCCAAATTGCCAGACACTCCCAATGCTCCATGATTTATAACTTCGGTAACTTTATAAAAAACAGGGCTATACCCAACAGGAACCCCACCCGCATTAGTGGTTTGATAATTAAAAATTACAGACATCGATGCGATATCGCTTTCATCTTCTATACAATGCGCTGCGGTAATTACCAGATCACTGGCAATAAGTGTTACAGAGCATGTAGATACATGATCCCCATGTACGCTAACCAGCATTCCTACGCCTTCGGCAACTGTTTTTCGTATATCTCCATTAGGTAACAAAGCGATATTATCCCAATGTGGTGGCTGATGGCAAAACCAAAAAGGATCATATTCTGGTTCGGTGTAATCTCCATTCACAAAAAAAGGATCGCAATTAGAAAAACTATCGTGATGCCCTCCCGGGACATCCTCTTCATGTCGCTCACCTCTGGCATATCCTGTTATTTGTACTCCACCACCTGCTCCGTCTGCTATAAAAAATACAGGAATTTCTCCGCCCGGAAATACACTAACATTAATTGGTCGTGTCCAAAAATCAGAACCATCTGCAGCATCAAACACATCGGTTTCTCCAGAGGGATACCCCAGATTTACCTCTAACCTGCTGGCTCCAGGAAAAGATGCGTTTTCGAAATGAAGAATAATATATTTTGTTGGTCCCGCCGAGATTGGTGGCGGGGTGTGAGAAAAGTTAGCATTATTAGGAGCCCCAAAAGCAGAACCTATGTTAAAAGGAGAGCCCCCTAAAGAGATAAATGAACCCGTTGCGTGTGACATGATAGTGAGTTTTAAGAAATTGCAAATAAAGATAATACAAAATAATCATCTTATTTACAGCTGATTACCCCTAAACAAAAAGGAAAAACACCCAAAAAACAATAAAATAAAAGAAATGCAGTTATATGTATAAGATTTATAGTTTAGAATAAACTATATTTTGAAATATGGGTTTTTTCAATCCTTATTTTTTAATCTAACCTAACTATTTCATTAAAGCCTGATCCTTCATGTATGGAGGGTTAGTTTTGGGGCTTGCCTCAAAAACAAAGTATATTTTTAAAATATACCTCATGGATTTTCTATGAGGTTGTTGGTTTAATTAAATAGTAAACAAAAACATTATGGTAAGATTAACAAAATTAACAGGAATTGCAGTATTATCTCTATTTCTATTTTTCTGCTCTAAAGATGATGACAACTCCACTACTACTCCCCCTAATCCAGGTACAGGTGAGCCTGTACAAGCAACAAAAACAATAATAAGTACATTAAGTATTCCTTGGGAATTGGTATGGGGAGCAGATAATTTTATTTGGGTTACCGAACGAAATGGTAAAATAAGCAGAATTAATCCCGATGATGGAAAACAGGAAATAGTATATACCATACCCAATGTTGCTCAAGTTGGCGAAAGCGGATTGCTTGGTATGGTACATCACCCAAAGTTTGACACTAATCCTTTTGTATATGTAGTATACACTTATGATGCAGGAAATCGCCTATTAGAACGATTGGTCAGATATACGTATTCTAATTCTACTTTAACCGATGAAAAAATCCTTTTGGATCAAATACCTGCAAATGCCAATCATAACGGGTCTCGTTTGCTTATCTCGCCAGATATGCATCTTTTTATGACTACCGGGGATGCAGGAAACACAAATCTTTCTCAGGACAGAAATTCGTTAGCCGGTAAAACCCTAAGGCTAAATTTAGATGGTAGTATTCCTGCCGATAACCCTTTTAACGGGAGCCATATATACACTCTTGGACATAGAAATGCACAAGGATTGGTATGGCACCCCAACGGTAAGTTATATAGCTCTGAGCATGGCCCCAGTAGTGATGATGAAATAAACGAGATTAAAGCAGGTAAAAATTATGGGTGGCCAGAGGTTAATGGTAAGATTGATACTCCTAGCGAAAAAGCATTTGCTGCCAATACAGAAGTAATAGAGCCTATTTTTAACTGGACACCTACTATTGCCCCTTCAGATCTAATATTTTATACTAATGATCGGATTCCTCAATGGAAAAACAAACTTATCATGACGGTATTAAAAGATCAAAAAATAGTAGCTCTATCCTTAAATACAGATGGAACTTCTATTTCAAAAGAAGAAACCTTCTTTGATAAAAAGTTTGGCCGTATACGAGATATCGTAATCTCTCCTAAAGGACGTGTTTTTATAGCTACTAATGGTAACTCATACGGAGATACCAGTGCTACACATAGTATAATAGAAATTAATAAAATTTGAACTGAATAGATAAATATACTGTTCTGTTCCAGAATTTGCATAAGCGACTTTTCTTTAAAAGGCTATAGATAATACTAGTATTATCCATACCAATTAAAATAAGATAGCAATCTTAATGATTGAATACCAAAATTTTCTGGAACAGAACTATAAACCATAGTTTTATATCTACTAAACGTCTTCTTTTTTTGTAAGAAAACACTGCTTATCAGTATTTTGTAAACAATTCCCTTGTTTATATTACGGTTTTTCCGTAGTTTTAAATTCCCAAAACTATAAAATTGATAACCTATGCGCAAAATTACACATGAGCAGCAGTTCAACTCTCAACAATTAGACACAAAATATCATGATACCTGGGATAGAGGTATCCACCTTTTTTCGATCAATGATCAAAATCGGGATTTCTACTATTCATTCTTTTATTTGGATCTACTATTTGTTCAAGTTATTTACAATAAACTTACCGGAGATATTATAACTATCAAGAGCTTTACAGATAAATCAAAACTAATGTTTTTCCTTAAAGAAGATTTTTCCTGATAAACAAACAAAGGAGGTGATGACACCTAATTAATTGAAAAAAAGTATATTACCTCCTGTAAAAAACACTAAGAATCAAACTTACGATCACTAATAATGTGCCTGCCAGACTTAAAAACGGATACGCATCTGCAAACCAGAATACTCCTGTAATCATAGTAAGCACAACCTCAAGATATTTAAGAGACACCACTTTATTTGTTGCTTGTGACTGAAAAGCTTTGGTCATAAATAACTGCCCAAAATACCCAAAAACCCCTAAGCTAAGTAAAAAAAACCACTCCACTCCTTTGGGCATAGTCCAATAAAAAACAGATAACACACCACCAACTATAACCGATATCCACATAAAATAATTTACAATTACCACCGGGTGATCTCTATTGCCAATTTTGTTAATAAGCACATATACAACCCCACTAAGTACAGCAGAACTTAGCACCAATAGCAAACCAAAAGAGTTTATATTAGGATCAAATCCCTTAATTAACAACACTCCTGCAAAAGCCATTAAAAAAAATATCCATTGTATTGGTTTTACACGCTCTTTAAGAAAAAATACAGCAAAAATAGTAGCGAAAACAGGAGACAAATATCGTAAGGATACCGCAGAGCCTATTGGCAAATAGTGTACCGAAGCAAAAAACAACCCCATAGAAGTAACTCCCGCCAATCCGCGGCACACCAACAGTTTTTTTTGATTACCAAATACCGGAATCTTATGCCATAACAAAAATGACATCGTAAAAAACAAAGAACCAAACGCACGAAAAAACACTAGTTGTCCTCCTCCAAAATGAGAAAGATGTTTTACCAGCAAATTCATAGCCGTAAAACACACAGCGCTAATAAGCATAAAGTAAATAGCTTTTTTCATACGTTTTCTGTACTCAGGTATCAGAATCTTCCAACAACAATGAGAGGGTCAAATGTAAAGCATTTCCTTTACTATTCCTTAAGCAGACCAAGAGAACAAAAGCTACACCTATAAAAGGTATTTTAACCAGGTATCCCGCAACTATACCAAAATCATTATATATTTTTTACCCAAAGAACCACAAATAATTATTTAATACAACAACAAAAACGATTACAGTTTATAGCTATTTTTTATTTACACAAATAGTTTAAATAAAACCTGTAAAATATTTATAACCAATTATTTTAAACACGTAACACATATCAATATTACAAGATGTATTTCTTGAAAGTACACCTTTTTTAAGGCAAGCCCCAGAGAACCATCCCCCCTATATAAGGGATTACACCCGGATTATCAATGTCGTTAAGTTAAGCTGTATCTTTTTGAGGATTAAATATACCCCCCCTTACTTCCATCATGGATTCCTGCCTACGCTAGAATGAACTGTGCTTAAAAACAAATATTTGGTTGATAATTTTCTATATATTTCTGTT
>NZ_CDSBKO010000074.1:0-23810 GCF_977115655.1 Aquimarina sp. | reverse complement strand
GCCCCATTATTATAATACATGGTTACTCCACCAATCATCACAGCGCTGCCACGCTCTACCCAAAACGCATTTGTAAAATCATTGGCTTCGGTTTGTAGCTGTTCACGGGTTTTATTGGGTATTGCAATCTTACCTGTATAGGCTACCCTGCCAAAAGCATCATATTTAGTAAATAACCATTTGTTTTGTGCCTTTAACGGAGTATCCTGGGTCATTATTGGTTGATCCAGTTTATTATATACAATATACTCCCAATCCTTGCCGGGGATTTTCTTTTCGATCAGTCGGTTTCGGTAATCGTATTTGTATTGGTAACACAGTTCGGAAAGCTCCGTGTTCGATACCCCGTCACTGGTATTTACTTTTGGTGGCAGTACGTACGTTAAGTTCCCGTAATCATCATAAACATAATAGGTGTCGTGGGCTACTGCTGCGTTGTAGGTGGTTTTTAGGATCACCTGTCCCAACTTATTTTTGTACTCTTTGGTGGTATGATCGTCCAGATACCCGGGTTGCCAGTTCTCGTCTTTGGTTATCGATACATACAACTGGTTGGCGGCATAGTTTGCCGTGTTTTTTACCAATTGTGGTTTTTCGGTATCGTTGTCCGCAAAGGTTACTGAAAAATATGCTATGTTGTTTGTGTTGGTTGCCCAATCGAATTTAATCGTGTGATCGGTATCACTATTAGGGCTTGCTTTCCATGCTGCTCCCGGTGCTCCTTGTTCCAGTACCCGGTTTAAAGGTGACGCTTCGAATACACTTTCGCTATAGGCATTGACATCTGCCAATGCCATACCAGCAAAATCTGTTGCATGTTTATTTTTGTAATAGCTATTGATGTTTGCTTGAATATCTACTGGGGTATAGCTTCCTATCCCTCTGGTTTGCCTTTCAAAAGGGAGATATTCTTTATGTTGCCTACCATGGGCATCATATTCGATATGGGTAACAATATCTTTTTTGTTGGGAGACGCTTTGATCGCTACTTGCTGGTTTGGCCGTCCTAATCCATCAAAATAGGTGATGCTTTCTATCACATCATCATCACTGGATATAGCTGTAGCAGAGGTCATGCCCCTTTGAAATAATCTGGTAAAAACATAGTTCTCGGTGGGGGTTGGACCGTCGGGTATCACTTCTATTTTTGCCGAAAAAGTACTCCCTGATTTAATCCATGTATTGGGTTTTAACAGGATACTCTGTTTCGCTACCAGTGTTTCAGTACCTGTAACGGTATAATTACCCTCTTTAATGATCGTAGTCGGATTTTGTGCCTGTACCAAAATTGTTACAAAAAATAGTACAACGGTAATATAATTAGATATACTCTGGATCATTTGGATTAGTTTTTATAGTTATACTTATTTTCTGATACCAGATTACCATCTGTATCTTTTACAGATTTTAGTCGGTTAAAATCATCATACTCATAATAAACAGTATACCCTTTGGGATCTGTAATACTGGTAACCCCAATAAGGGGATCATAGGTATAGGTAGTGACCATGGCATTGGGCAACCCATCCCGAAGGGTTTGTAAGGCATCCCTTAATTGCTGCTCTTTACAATCGGTGGTCCGACAATTATCGGTATCTGTATTGGATTTTGCTTGCAGGTCTGCTATATAACCGGAAACTTCTGTATATACAGCATTTTCAACTTTGGCTATCGGGTATTGTTGCTGATACCCCCAAATGTATATACTATGGGAGCCATCTGCCTTGGATACTTCTAATGGGTTGCCTTTATTATCATATTTGTGGTAAACCACACGGTCTTCTAATGGGTTTGCAGTTGTGATTGCTCCTTTAACACCTTGTATGCTTTTAGGGAAATAAGAATTGGTAATAGTCCCTGGTTTATATAAAGTACGTTGTGTAGATAGTAAGCTACCTCCTTTGTATGTTTCGGTTTGTACAGGAGTAGCTATTCTATGCAATTGTTCTAGCTTCAAATATGCATTATTATCATCGGTGCCAAGGTTAGCAAGAGTAGTACGGGAATTTGGATAAAATGTCTTGGTTTTTATTTCTTCTCCCTCGCTATTTTTGACCGCACTTTCTGTTAAAAAATAATTTGGGTGGTTGTAGGCAAAGGTTTTTTCTACAACAACAGGATTATCCCCATTGGTATCATACGTGGTTTCTTTGGTGGAGGCCAAGAGTTTTTTTCCAAAGGAAATAAAGCCTCTGTTGTAGATAAATGAAAAGTTATCGCTTATACATGGGTAAGAACCATTCCCAAAAACCCCTAGCCCGAATGCCTTTACAGGATAAATATAATTATAAGGCAAAGTAGTTTCATTAACTTTGATATATTGATTTTCTAGGCTTTTCACTTTTGTATAACTATTGTCAGGATTACGTTTATAAACCTCTTGTTTTTTTAAGCTTCCACTAGACCAGCTTTTTACAAAATAATTTATAAAATTACCATATCCATGAGTTTGTATGGTTCCTAAATAGATATCTGTTATAGGCAGACTTCCAAAAGGAGAGGGGCAATTAAGATAATCAGGGTGGTTATAAAATTTAAACTGAGAACCAATGGCACCATTATCTATTATCCTATCTGCTGGTGTAGAATCATATTCATATATAATTTTACCGTTGTCTTTTCCAGAGGGGGCATAATCATACTCGGTTACTTGTATATACTCTGCAGAAGGACCTCCATTAATATTTAAAGAATAAGTTGGATATGAAGTTACTATATTGCGTATTTGCGGGACATCATCTACTTTCTGTAAAGTATGAAAGTCTGCATAATTTACAGGAATTAATGTTCTTGGCTTGCTGTATTTAAATTCTTTTTTAGAAGTAAATCCTGTTTTACTACCATCATAATTGGTAATGGATTTAATACGTAACCCTCCAACTAAATGTGTAACAATTTCTTCTTTATAGCCTTTTAGATATTTCCAGGTCACACTGGCATAGACAGAAGGGCATGGTGTAGGTCCTTCTGCTCCATTACCATCTTCTCTAGCCTCTAAAATATGGTCAAAGTTATTTGAAAAATTTTCTAAATCTATATTATAGGACGTCTCACAATATTTTGGACTACATCCTCCTTTTCTTTTATAAATTACACCATCAAATTTCACGTAAGAAGTACTACCATTAAGAATAGGGTTATTGCTACTGTTGGGATCTAATGCATTAGTAAATGAAATATTAAGTTTCGCTTCTAAAATATTATTTTGTTGTGGTCTAAATACTTTTTTTTCCAATCCTGTTGGATTACAAGTATATCCTTCTCTAGTTCCCATACCATGGGATGAAACCTTAATCCTATCGCTTTCATATTCAGGAATATTACTAAGTACCTCATATTTGTTAGCTTCATACTTAAACTCGGTATATCCTCCTGTTGGATAAATAATTTTTTCTAATATTCCTGCTTTCATTTTAACTTCATCTGGAGTTCTGTCGCCGTTTCCAACTTCTGCTTTATGAGAAATAGTTTTTGAATTTTCTATCATAAAATGGAAATCTGTTTCATGTTTATGCATATAGCTACCAGAATTATGATTGGCATATCCCCAAAAATCCTGACCTGATGATGTTCGCAATGGTAATGCTGTAGGGTTATATTCAAATTGATACGATTGTGGAGTATTAGTATTTGAGTATATGTCTATCCCTACCAACCGTAAAGAGTTTTGATATCGTGGCTTCAATAAACTCTGATATTCTGAATGATATCCTCCACCAGATCTAGAGTAGTAATCGTATCTAAAAGTGATTTGTTTGATAAGATTATCCACTCCATTTGTAGTTGCGTATATTTTGATATGATTTAGTTTGGCAGATTCACTATCTATCCTATCCATACTATAATCAAAGAGTGCATATCCTGCTTTAAAATTGATTCTTTTTAAGGTTTTTTCAATTATTTTAAAGTGTTTGTGTTGGGAGGCTTTTGGAGGGAGTGGACTCCATGAAGTATGTGGACCTCCATTTCCTGATGATAATTCCATCGACACTTGGTCTCCTGTAATTTCATTTATTTTGTCAAATTCATGACTATCATAATCTAAAGTTATTATATCTGTTTGGTTAACAGAATTTATTTTTGTAAGATAAGAAGACGATCTATATTCTCTAAAAGAGAAAGCAGATTGACTGTCCTGCCAATTATTAATGCTTTCATGGCTATCAAAATTTAGAACAGTACCATTCTCCATTATAGCTGTAAAGGTGTAATCTCCTTGATTGTTATGTGTTCCTTTAATAGTTACAGGTTTATAATCAATAAATAAAAACTTATGATTGTTTTGGTCAAAAATAAATTTTCCTGCATTTCCAGAATAATTAAACATATATTCATCATGATTAGAATCTGCCAGGGATTGCGCAACATTTCTAAAATAAGAACTATAAGTACTATTAAATTCTACATTCTTCAAATCAGGTATATCGGCAGTCCCCGGTTGTCCTTTTACATTTCTCACAATAGCACCCCCCGCATTAAGTGTCCATCCTAGTCCCACCCAGGATGCTTCTTCGTTTACCCTGATACCCGAAGTAGCATTATAGCTAAGACTAATAGGAAGTTCTATATCCCCTTGCTTGATGGTATATAATGGTATCGAAATATTGGTTGTCCCGAGATTGGTATTTACAGGAAATACCCCAAATTTGCCTAAACTAGCTGCTGTAGGCGATACAGGACTGTATGTATTGAGTTCCTGCCCCATGCATATACCAGATATAAGGAGGATAAAGTAGATAATAATTTTTTTCATGAATATTGGGTTAAAATGAATTATGTTTCATTGAACAATAAATAGAAGTGTTAGATTACCATTATTTTTCACTTAATAACCTCTCCAACTTCATCAATCGAGTTTCCAGTTCCTTATTTTTAGCATCTAGCTTTTGATTGGTAATTTGTTGTTGTTTTAGTTGTTTCTCTTGCGCAATAGTATATAAGGTAAGTTCTTCTATTTTTTCTAAAAGTTTCATATTCATAACACCTAATTCTACACCGTTGGTCTCCATTTCTGTTGCAGAGGGGATGTTGGGTAAATGTCCTTTTGTGGTGATATACTGTTGTACTTCTTCTATAGATAAAAGATTATAGTCTTTCTTAAAAACATAATCCGGTCCGGGAACGCTAAGATCAATTTTAACTTCTTCTGCATGAATTTTTCCTTTTACAGTAAGTTTGGCATCCGGGGTTTTTGTGCCAATCCCTACGTTGCCACCTTCGGGGTTAAGAGCCAAATTGTAGTATGTATTGGATGCTTTATCTCGGGATTGAATCCAGGAATAGAATAGATTATTAGCATCAATACCAAAGTTTAAAATTCCTGCGGTACCATTACCACCAATAATTATTCCTTGGTTAGGAGTATAACTACTTGCTGTACCTCCAATTCCTTCGGAAGAAATATGTAAAGGGCTTAATGGTTTTTTTATACCAACCCCTACATTACCGCCTTCTGGGTTAAGTGCTAAATTATAGTATATATTAGATGCTTTGTCTCTGGATTGCACCCAAGAATAAAAATATCCTGTGGCATCAATGCCTAGGTTTAAAACTCCTGCAGTATTACCCCCACCAATTAAAACGCCAAGATTTGGAATTGAACCGTTAGCAGAACCACCAGAAAGATCGGTAGAAACATGTAAAGGGCTTAATGGTTGTGTGGTACCTATCCCAACATTACCAGAAGGAGGATATGGATATGTGTTTGTTTGCCCTAAAGCGTTAAAAAAAGACAATACAACAGATAGAAAAACAAGTGATTTTTTCATGGTATAATAATTATAGACTGAATAAATAATAATAATAATAATTAGGGTAGGAGAAGGCAAATATACAAAAGATAACTATTTAAAAGTAGCGTGTAGTTAGATTGTTAATCTATACTTAATCTTTTAATGGTAAAGAAACATTTTTTTGGTATAATCTATAGATATAGATTGGGAGTAAAGATAAATATTTTTGGGGTAAAGTTATAATAGAAAAAAAAGCAACCAAAGACACCTCTTTGATTGCTTTTAAACAGAATCATTAATAAAAAACTTATATAATCGTAGATTGTCCTACGTGTATATTCTCAAAATTCATGTTTGAATCTTCAGGATTCAAAATATAATCTGCAATAAAATCTCCTACCTTTTCTGTACTAAGCGGATTGTTCGTGTTTAGATCAGGAGTGGTAAGGTTTAATTCTAAAGCTTTTTCTACCGCATCTTTAATAGCATTAGCTTCTCCTAATAAATTAAAGTGTTCTAATAACATAGCAGCAGATAATATCGCGGCAATAGGGTTTGCTATTCCTTTACCGGTTGCTTGTGGGTACGATCCATGAATAGGCTCGAACATACAACAAGTATTACCAACAGATGCAGAAGCCAAAAGACCAATAGATCCACCAATAACACTTGCCTCATCAGAGATAATATCCCCAAACATATTTTCGGTAAGGATTACATCAAACTGGCTGGGATTTAAAATCATTTGCATTGCAGCATTGTCTACAAATAAGAAATCTAATGCAACGTCATTATATTGCTTGGCTATTTCGGTCACAACTTTTCGCCATAAACGGGAAGATTCTAATACATTGGCTTTATCTACCAAGGTAAGTTTTTTTCTTCGTTTTTGTGCTGCTTTAAATGCCAGATGCGAGATGCGTTCAATTTCGTCTTTGGAGTACTCGCAAAGATCGGAAGCAACAGTACCATCTTCACTTAATTTTTTTTCGCCAAAATAAATCCCTCCTGTTAGTTCCCGATAAATAGAAATATCTGTTCCTTCTATAATTTCGCGTTTAAGAGGGGATTTATCTATTAAGGTTTCGTATGCTTTTACAGGGCGTATATTGGCATAAAGACCAAGTTCTTTACGTAGTTTTAATAATCCTTGTTCTGGACGAACTTTTGCATCAGGGTTGTTGTCATATTTAGGATCGCCAATAGCGCCAAATAATACAGCATCGGTATTAACACAAAGCTCCAAGGTTTTGTCTGGTAAAGGATTTCCTGTTTGATCAATAGCTATAGCTCCTACTAATCCTTCTTTAAAAATAAAAGAATGATTAAAGGTATGTGCAATTGCATCTAATGCTTTTATGGCTTGCGCGGTTACTTCTGGCCCAATACCGTCTCCTGATAATACTGCGATATCTAGTTTCATAAATTTACTCTTTTAGTACACTGAGCTTGTCGAAGTGTTTTTGTTGTTGGTTTTGTTTATTTTTCTAGGCTTCAACAAGCTCAGCCTAACAAATGTATTTATTTATACTTTCTCGTTTTCAAATTCTTCTATTGCAGTAGTATTACTCATAAGAAAATCTATATCATCATACCCGTTTATCATACAGGTTTTTTTATAAGGATTAATTTCAAAATCCGCAGAGGATCCTGTAGCTATAATGGTTATTTTTTGTGCTTCGAGATCTACTTCGATTTGTGTACTTGCATCTTTTTTGATTTCGGTGAATAACTCTTCTAAAAATGCGGGAGTTACTTGCACTGGTAATACCCCATTATTAAGGGAATTTCCTTTAAAAATATCTGCAAAAAAACTGGATACCACTACTTTAAATCCATAATCATGAATAGCCCATGCAGCATGTTCTCTACTAGATCCACACCCAAAATTATCTCCTGCTACCAGAATACTGCCACTATAACTATTGTTGTTCATTACAAATTCTGTATTAGGGGTTCCGTCTTTATGATAACGCCAGTCTCTAAACAGGTTTTCTCCAAATCCATCCCGGTTGGTTGCTTTTAAAAAACGTGCAGGGATAATTTGATCGGTATCTACATTTTCTATAGATAATGGTATGGCAGAGGATCTTAGTTTAATAAACTTATCCATAATTAGTTTAATTGTTTAGTAATGTCAATAATTTTTCCTTCTATTGCTGTTGCGGCGGCTACCAAAGGACTAGCTAGTATCGTTCTTGCTCCTTGTCCTTGTCTGCCTTCAAAATTTCTGTTAGAAGTAGATACGCAATATTCTCCTTCTGGGATTTTATCATCGTTCATTGCCAGGCAAGCAGAACAACCAGGTTGACGTAATTGAAAGCCCGCTTCTTCAAAAACATCTTTTAATCCTTCTTCTACAATTTGTTGGGCTACTTGTTGAGATCCGGGAACAAACCATGCGGTCACATTCTTTGCTTTTTTCTTTCCTTTTATGTAATTGGCAGCAACTCTAAAATCTTCGATTCTGCTATTGGTACAGCTTCCGATAAATACGTAATTTATTTTTTGATCGATAAGCGATTGCCCTTTTTCAAAATTCATGTATGCTAATGATTTCTCGAAAGATGCATTATTGTCTACAGGTATATTTTCGGTAATTTTAATCCCCATTCCCGGGTTGGTACCATAAGTAATCATTGGTTCGATATCGGCGGCATCAAAATGATATTCTTTGTCAAATACAGCCCCATCATCTGTGGGTAAAGTTTTCCAGTATGCAACTTTCTTTTCAAATTCTTCTCCTTTTGGGGCAAATTCTCTTCCTTTAACATATTCAAAAGTGGTTTCGTCTGGAGCTATCATTCCTCCACGCGCTCCCATTTCGATACTCATATTACAAACCGTCATACGTCCTTCCATAGACATATCTTCAAAAACATTACCTGCATATTCGCAAAAGTACCCTGTACCTGCATTGGTTCCCAGTTTTGCAATTATATATAATATTACATCTTTAGGCAGAACACCTGCTTTTAGTTTTCCGTTTACAGTTACTCTAAGACTTTTTGGTTTTTGAAGTAATAAACACTGACTGGCAAATACTTGTGCTACCTGGCTGGTTCCTATACCAAATGCTATGGTGCCAAATGCGCCATGGGTAGAGGTGTGGCTGTCTCCACAAACCATGGTCATTCCCGGTTGTGTAATTCCTAATTCTGGTGCCATTACATGCACAATACCATTGTATTTATGCCCCAGACCGTATAAGGTTATTCCATTTTTTTGACAATTTTTGGTCAATTGCTCCAATTGGTTTCGGGATAATTCATCTTTAACTGGCAGGTGCTGATTTTCTGTAGGGGTGTTATGATCTGCGGTAGCAACAATCTGATCTGGTCTGAAAACAGGAATCCCTCGTTGTTCTAACTCTCCAAATGCCTGAGGACTGGTAACCTCATGTATTAAATGTTTGTCTATATATAATATTTGAGGACCATCTTGTATCTCTTTGACTACATGTGCATCCCATACTTTGTCAAATAAAGTTTTCTTCATAAGGTACTATTATTAAGACCTTCAGGGATTTTAAAATTCCTGAAGGCCTTTTTTTTAAGTATATATTTTTATGCTACAGCTGCAGCTACATTTGTGTTTTTCATGATTTGATGAATATCTTCATCAATTACTTCTTTCTTACGATCAGCAAATTTCAAAAATTCAGAATAAACATCGTCTAATTGAAGTTTGGATAATTCATAACCAACTTTTTTGGCCCGGTATGCCAAAGCAGCCCTGCCACTTCTTGCAGTCAGAACTATTGCAGATTCTGTAACCCCTACTTCTTCGGGATCAATAATCTCATAGGTTTCTCTATTTTTAATAACCCCATCCTGATGTATTCCAGAACTATGTGCAAAAGCATTTGCACCAACAATTGCTTTGTTTGGTTGTACAAACATCCCCATGTGTTCAGAAACCATTTGGCTTGTTTTGTACAATAATCTGGAATCTATATCTGTATTTAGATTCAAATACGGATGTTGCTTCATTATCATTACGATTTCTTCGAGAGCAGTATTACCGGCTCTTTCTCCGATACCATTAATGGTACATTCAATTTGTCTGGCGCCATTTATTGCTCCGGCTATAGAGTTTGCTGTGGCCAATCCCAAATCATTATGGCAATGGCAAGAAATGGTTACATTGTCTATACCTTTTACGTTTTCTTTTAAAAATCGTATTTTAGCTCCGTATTCTTCTGGTAAACAATATCCGGTTGTGTCCGGGATGTTAAGTACCGTAGCTCCTGCTTTTATCATAGCCTCGCATACACGAGCTAAAAACTCATTATCGGTACGACCGGCATCTTCGGCAAAAAATTCTACATCTTCTACAAATGATTTTGCGTATTTAACAGCTGCAACTCCTTTTTCTATAACTTTATCCCTGGTAGAATTAAATTTATATAGAATATGGGAGTCTGAGGTACCAATACCAGTATGGATTCTGGGTCTTTTTGCAAAACTCAAAGCTTCAGCAGCAACTTTAATATCTTTTTCAACAGCTCTTGTTAATCCGCAAACTGTTGCATTTTTAACGATCCTTGCTATTTCACTAACAGAAGCAAAATCTCCAGGGCTTGAAACAGGAAATCCGGCTTCAATAATATCTACTCCCAAGAGATCTAGTTGTTCTGCAATTACTAATTTTTGTTGTGTATTTAGTTTACACCCAGGGACCTGCTCTCCGTCTCTTAAGGTAGTGTCGAATATTTGAACTTTATTATTACTCATAGGGATACAGTGAATTATTACTTTTAGTATCTTTAAAAAACCTCATCTTTTAAAAATATTATTAAAAGATGTTTCTTTAATCTGTTACGAATTTATATTTTGGGATTTCAAAAAGGTACTATTTAGTTGTAAGTTTTACAATGGTAAAATCTTTTAATTTAAGTTTAAAATACTTTTAATCAATTAATTATAATATATTTTCTTACAATGACTAATGATCAAAAAGATCCTTTGTTTGTTTTGGTAAAGTCCCTTTCTAAGTCAGAAAAGAGACAATTTAAAGTATATGTAGGACGACTTGGTGTTAATACCGATTCTAAATTCCTGGCTCTATTTAATCACTTGGATAAAAGCGATAATTTGGATGAAGATCTTATTGTTTCTAAAGGAATTGTAAAAAAACAACAACTGTCTAATCTCAAGGCACATTTATATAAGCAGATATTAATTAGTCTTAGGTTGAGCCCTTTGCATCAAAACATACGATCTCAAATACGGGAACAATTAGATTTTGCTTCTATTTTATATCATAAAGGATTATATAAGCAAAGCCTTAAAATATTAGAAAAAGCTAAAGCACTGGCGATAGAAAACGAAGAGCATAATATTGCTTATGAGGTGGTAGAGCTTGAAAAAGTAATCGAAACACAATATATAACCAGAAGCATTAGTAGCAGGGCAGATGAATTGACCATTGAAGCCAAAACATTAAGCATGAAAAATGTATTGACCAGCAAGTTATCTAATTTATCCTTGCAGTTATATGGTTTAATGCTAAAAAGCGGTTATGTGCGTAATGATAAAGAGCATAAAATAATTACAAACTATTTTTATAGTAAACTACCCAAGTATGAATGGGGCATGTTGGGTTTTAGAGAAAAACTTTGGTTATATAAAGCTCATTTATGGTATAGTTTTATTGTTCAGGATTTTTTATCCTGTTATAAGTATTCTAAAAAATGGGTAGACCTTTTTTATGAATATCCAAAGATGATAAATCAAAACCCTGTATTTTTTCTCAGAGGAAATCATTATTTGTTAGAATCTTTATATCTGATTAAAGATGAGACTCAGGTAAAATTGACACTAGCAAAATTTGAAGAAACAATTACGTCTGAAACTTTTCCTAAAGATGATAATATTGATGTTTTGTCTTTTCAATTTATTTTTAATAATAAACTGAATGTACATTTTTTGGAAGGTAGTTTTGCCGAGGGAGAATATTTGGTAGAAGAAATACTTAAAGGAATTGCACAATATAAAAATCGCCTGGATGATCATCATATAATGGTGCTTTATTATAAAATAGGTTGCCTTTATTTTGGTATGGCAAATCACAAAAAATGTATTGAGTACCTGGCAAAAATTATTAATAATAAGTCCTTGAAAATGAGGGAAGATTTAATGTGTTTCTCCAGAGTATTAAGTTTAGTTGCACATTATGAAGCGGGTAAAGATTATCATTTAGAAATTCAATTAAAAGAAACCTATCGGTTTTTAATTAAAATGGATGATTTGCACGAGGTACAGAAAGAAATGATCAAGTTTCTTAAAAATCTGGGGGATATTTTTCCACACCAAATTAAAGACGAATTCAAAAAACTGCATAAAAGATTAAAGCAATATGAAAATCATCCTTACGAAAAAAGAGCCTTTTTGTATTTGGATATACTTTCTTGGTTAGAAAGTAATATCGAAAATAGACCTGTTGCAGATATTATAAAAGAAAAATCCAGAAAACAGGTAAGATAAAAGTGCTTGTCTGTGCAATCATTTTTTCCTAAAAATAAATAAATTATAAATAGGTAATACTTAAATGATTTAGGATTTTTGTATTGAAAACATATAGTATGCAGAAAAATCTACATTTTAGAAATATCCTTGAGTTGAATTTTGCTATGCTTCTTATAAGTACTTCGGGAACATTAGGAAGGTACATAGATATGCCAGTGCCTGTAATCATTTGTTTTAGGGCAATATTAGCAGGGATATTATTATTTATTTTCTGCAGATGGCAAAAAATCCCTTTAACGACAAGCAGTAAGGACAGGCCTACAATTATATTAAGTGGGGTTCTAATGGGGTTGCATTGGATTACTTATTTCTATGCTTTAAAATTATCTAATGTAGCTATAGGTATGCTTTCTATATTTACATATCCGGTTATAACGGCTTTGTTAGAGCCTGTAGTGTTAAAAACTAAATTTCAGAAAACACATTTATTATTAGGATTACTGGTATTGTTTGGTATTTATTTTTTGGTTCCCGATTTGGATTTTAGCCATAGCTATACCAAAGCCGTAGTTTTGGGTGTGGTTTCTGCTTTGTGTTACTCTTTAAGAAACCTTATAATGAAAACAAAAGTAGGGCAGTATAACGGATCTGTATTAATGTGGTATCAATTAATAGTCATAAGTGTTTTGCTATTACCATTTTTATTTATAATGAAAAGTTCTGGTATAACCCAACAATGGTTTCCGGTGTTGATTTTAGCGTTTTTAACAACAGCTATAGGGCATACACTGTTTTTAACCAGTTTTAAAAGGTTTTCGATAACCACGGCAAGTATTATTAGTGGTATGCAACCTGTATACGGAATAATTATAGGAATTATTATTTTGAAAGAAATTCCTGCTTTTTCTACAATTATAGGAGGACTTTTAATTCTTACCTCTGTAATAATTGAAAGTATACGTGCATACCGTTAATCTAAAAATACCAGAAGTATATAGGATATTCTTACTTTATTACCAGGTATTATTTCTTTTTTTAGATTCAGAAAAGAAATAGTAAATTCGTATTGGTTTTTATAAAAAAAAATAAAATTATTGATCCAAACCTAAATATCCCAATGAATATTAAGTTTTTAAACGTTTTATTTTCAGTTGTTTTAGTATTTACCTCTTGTTCAAATAGTGATGATCCGGGAAAGCCAAATACAGATGATGAAACAAAAGCAACATTGGTTACATACTCTGATATAGAATTTTCATTAACAGATTCGGGTAATATGAATGGTCGTGTTTTTTCTACTGCCTCTGGAAAAGTTTATAAAGATTCTGAAATTAATGCTGAAAATGCTGAAATTATAGATATAGTATCGGCAACCAATCAATCTTTTATAGCATTTGATAGTCCGGATAAAGCAACAGATCCTGCTATTGTTGGAGCTAGAGCTACTAAGTTTATGCACACAGGTGTATCTGTAACAGCAACAGATTTTGATGCTATGACAGATGACAGTAAGTTAAAATCGTTGACTATAGTAGGGGATAAGGAGTCTGTAAACATTTCTGGTTATGAAAATAAGATTGTTCTTTTTGAAAATGCGAGTGGAAAAAAAGGAGCTATTAAGTTAAAAGCTTTAAATACTAATAGATTAGTAGTAGATATTAAAGTAATTAAATAAGATTTAAGATCATTTTGTAAGAAGAATAAAAGAAAGAGAGGGGTTGAATTTTTTTGAAAATTAGCTCTAAAAAAAGGTTTCATATAAAGAAACAAAGAGTTTTTTAGAAATTATTTTTAATATTTCAACTAAATTTTGTCAAAAATTACTTTTTAGACACCCTCATTTAGGGTAGCTGCCTTATTATATTTGGGGATAATCCATTTTTGGTAGGTAAAAAATTCTATCAGTGGGATTATCATCATTATAATAAGCAGAATTAGTAGCGATTTTACCATATTATAGTATTGAGATGAAAGCATATTGTGAACCCAATCATCTAATTTTTCTAAAATTATTTTTTCTAAATCTTCATAGCCTACTTCTAATAAAAAATCAATAGCCACTTTAAATTCACTATAAGATAAGGAATCAGGCATATTTATACGCCCTCCTTTTTCAGCAACGGTAGTAATCAAGTGATATAATAAAAAACTATAGATTTCTTCTCCGTAGTGATTGATTAGAAATTGAGTTAATTTATTTTCTACAGAACTAGCCAGAGACTCCCCCTTTTTTTCTCTTTTTTTATAATGATCTTTAAGAAGTACTATAAGATCTTCTGAGCTCGATTTTGATACTACTGCAAATAGTTGAAGAGAGGTTAAGAATTTATTCTTTTCGTGTTCATTTTCAAAAACATATTCTAACGTACTACTATAAGTGCTAGCTACTATAATAGGACGTTCTGCATCTACTATCTTGTAAATACCACGTATTAGCCCCCATTGTCCAAATACATACAATATTCCGATAATCAATAAAGGGATATATAATTTTACAGCCCAATTATAATATTTTGGAGCTCTCTTAAAAATACCTTTTCGATATAAAAAAACACAATAAGCAATAGCTATGATGAGTCCTAGAAATAAAAACAGAATGCAATTTAAAATTAAAGTACCAGAATGCGGTAACACAATATCTTTAATAATTTCCCATAATAATGCCCAATCGATTTGATCTAAAAAACGTAATGATGTTTCTAATTCCATTGTGCTCGTTAGTTTTATTAACAATGATTCCAGACAGAATCCATAGGAAGAGGAGCAATAACAGATAGCTCTTCTTTTTTTATAGGGTGAATAAAAGATAATTTTCTGGCATGTAAATGAATACTTCCATCTTTATTACTGCGATCTGCTCCATATTTTAAATCTCCTTTAATAACACATCCAATACTAGAAAGCTGGGATCTTATTTGGTGATGACGTCCTGTATGTAAATCAATTTCCAAAAGATAATAATTATCTAATTTTTTAAGTAGCTTATATTCTAAAATTGCCTTTTTACTATCAGGAATCTCGCTGGTATACGCATAAGATTTATTTTGTTTGGTATTGCGTTTTAACCAGTGCGTTAAGGTGTCTTGTTTTTTTGGAGGGGGGCTTTTAACTACAGCCCAATATGTTTTTTTAGCATCTTTATTGGCAAACATTGCATTAAGTCTTGGTAAAGCTTTGCTTGTTCTGGCAAATACTACAATACCACTTGTAGGCCTGTCTAATCTATGCACTACCCCAAGATATACAGCTCCTGGTTTATTGTATTTTTCTGCAATATATTCTTTTACTATTTCACTAAGCGGAGCATCACCGGTTTTATCTCCTTGTACAATATCTCCGGGACGTTTATTAACAATTATAATATGGTTATCCTCGTAGAGAACCTGTAGATTAGATGTATTGGAAACAACTTTTGACATTCTGGAATTCTAGATCGATTGATAGATAAGCTTAAGTTTTTTAGACTCTCTAAGTTTAGACGAGAGAACATATATTTTTCTCATAATTCGACACCCCAAAAAAATATGTTTTATATCTAACAATCTAAATTAACAAAGATTAATATTGTTCATTTTTACTAGGAAAATCAACAGTTTTTACATCGGTAACATATTGTTTAAAAGCATTGGTCATTTCAGAATACAGATCCAAATAGCGTCTTAAAAACCTTGGGTGAAATTCATGGGTCATTCCAATCATATCATGGGTAACCAGTACTTGGCCATCCACACCATTTCCTGCTCCGATCCCTATAATTGGTATACTTACACTATCTGCAACTTCTTTAGCTAATTTGGCAGGGACTTTTTCTAAAACAATAGCAAAACACCCGGCTTTTTCTAGCATTAGAGCATCTTCTTTTAGTTTTTGTGCTTCTTCTTCTTCTTTAGCACGAACGGTATATGTCCCAAATTTATAAATAGATTGCGGAGTAAGACCAAGATGTCCCATAACAGGGATTCCTGCATGCAAAATTCTTTTAATAGATTCTTTTACTTCTTTTCCGCCTTCCAGCTTTACGGCATGACCTCCGGATTCTTTCATAATACGAATAGCAGAACGTAAAGCTTCTTTTGGATCACTTTGATAGCTGCCAAACGGTAGATCTACAACTACTAATGCGCGATCTATTGCACGAACTACAGACGAGGCATGATATATCATTTGATCTAATGTAATTGGTAAAGTAGTTTCATGACCAGCCATTACATTAGAGGCCGAATCCCCAACAAGAATAACATCTACTCCCGCACCATCTACGATTTTAGCCATAGTGTAATCATAAGCGGTAAGCATAGATATTTTTTCTTTATTCGCTTTCATCTCTACAAGAGATTTTACAGTAACACGCTTATAATCTTTTTTTGCTGTAGACATTTCTAATTGTTTTAGGTTTGTAAAAGTAAACAATTACCTATATGGTAACAAACGTAATTTATTTTTGATTTCTTTTTATTTTGTTTATATATAGCAATTAAATGTTTTATTTTTATAGATAATAAAATCAATAAAGATGATGTACAAAATACCTTTATATATAACTCTGCTTTTTTCTTTGGTCATTTTTTCTCAGGAAACACCTTCAAAAAAAGAACTTAGTGGTCATAAAGAAGAAGTTAAACAAACTATTTTAAACTTTTTTGAAGGTTTTCATAAAGCAGATACGGTTAAGATGAAAAACAGTATGGATCAAAATATTACGATTTTGACAGTAACGAAAAATAAAGAAGGTAGATATGAAACCATTAAAATGGCACCACAAACTTTTTTAAAAGCGATAAAAAGCAGACCTGAAGATCAGAAATGGGAGGAAAAGTTATTGTCTTTTAATATTGAAGCTAATAAAGGTATCGCAAATGTTTGGACTCCTTATGAGTTTTATTTGAACGATACATTTAGCCATTGCGGGGTTAATATTTTTCAATTATTTAACGATGGTACTACATGGAAAATAATAGCTATAGCAGACACCCGAAATAAAGAAGGATGTAAGTAGATATTAGATTTTTAAAAAACACATAAAGAATGTATAAGGCATATATCCAATGTTGTTAAGTTAAGGGTTTAAGCTATTGATTTGAAGTTTGTTAATGGTGTATTTCTGCCTGCGACGGAATGATGAAATAACCAAAACACAATGCTTTCTGCTTGTCATTCCAGTAATTTGTCATCCCGTTGAAGAATGGGATTGGAATCCATGATAGAAGTAAAGAGATATTTTGCTTTTATAGATATTTAATCCTCAAAAAGATACAGATTAACTTAACGATATTGGGCATATATCCTAAATTATGCCATTGTAGGTAACAATATGTTCATAAATGTTAACCATCAGGCAAATCATTCATTTTAGATAAAAAACCAAAATATTTGATAATGAAAAAACTTTCCCTAATTAATTTTATTCTTTTGGTAAGTATTATTGTCTATCTAATGTATAACCAGTCTAAAAAAGAAAACACACATTTTAAAAAACTAACTGCAGAGCGTATAGATATTGTTGGCGCAGACGGTAATAAATATATTGTTTTAAGTAATCCCAAAAACCAAGCTTTAGCTACTGATAATGGAGAAGTTATAAATCCTGAAAAAAGTGAAAGAGATACACCAGGACTTATATTTTTTAATAGAGATGGCGATGAAGTTGGTGGATTAGTGTTTGATAAAGTAGATGGCGAAGGATATCAAATGTTAACATTTGACCAAAATAAGAATGACCAGATTATGGTTCTACGCAAAGATGAATATGAAGAAAATGGAAAATGGTTTAGACAATATGGTTTAGAAATTAGTGAACGATCAGAAAAACCATCCATTGAAATCATAAGGCAATACAATATTATCAATGCAATAAAAGATTCAACGGAACGAGCAAATGCATTTTATGAATTTTGGAATAACCCAGAACACTTAGCACCTAAACGTTTATTTCTTGGAAGGTTAGAAAATATGAATACCGGGCTTTTCTTATTAGATAAAAACAACAAGGTAAAACTATCAATATATGTAGATCCTAAAGGAAATCCGGTTATACAATATGTGGATAGTTTAGGAAATAAAAGAAGCTTGTTAGATTAAACAAAAATACTGTTGCTTAACACGTAACCGTTGCAAAAGTCTCTGATTTCTTATAAAACGATTCATTTTAAGCCTCTTTACCAAAGCTTTTATTATAATAATCTTATGGATATGATATTTTAAAGAACTTTATATTGAACCTAAAAGTTTATATAAAATATTTTTATATCCTTCGTAGCAAATAGGTAAGTAAGGTATAGGTACAAAAAGATATAAGCATAACTTGATCAAAGCCTCCAAATGATTAAACAAGGTTAAGGAACAATCCTCTAACATATTCTACCCTTAGAGTGTAGGATATTCAAATTTAAGTATAGATTTGTATAACAAGAGCTGTATAATGGGAGAAGCTAGAGGTGAAATCTCCCTTGTCTACTCGATATAAACTATTAGTACATATAAAATACAAGTATAGCCAAAATGAAAATATTAATACCAGTACTACTAACTTTTTTAACAGGAAGTTTATTTAGTCAAGAGTTAAAAACAATCCTTCCTGTTGAAGGAGAATCATTTGACTTTGGAATTGAAGTACAAAAGGATTGGAAAAAAAGAGACAAACTATTTGAAGATGTAGAAAACGGAAAAAAAAGTTGGGATAATTTGACAAAAGAAGAAAATGAACTTTTAGAAAAATATCCGGAAACATACTCCAGTATGTGGGATGTTGAAGGAGGTGGCTGTAGTTGGTATTGTGGCGCTGGGGAGTACACTGTAACAACTTCATCAGCACTTTCTTCTAACGGAAAAATAGATTATGACACCAAAAACTTAACAGATTTTAATTATCAAACTGCTTGGGTAGAAGGTAAAAAAGGATATGGCATCGCAGAATATATTATTTTTAGTTTTGCACCAACACATCCAAGAATAACAACAATAATATTTGCTAACGGATATATTAAAAGTAAAAAAGCTTGGAAGGAAAATTCAAGAGTTCATAAACTAAAAATGTATATAGATGACAAACCATTTGCTATAATCGAATTAAAAGATATATACGCAAAGCAATTGGTAGAACTAGAAAAACCATTAGGTAATTCTGAGAGAGGTGACTTTGATAAACTTAAAGAAAAAGATAATTGGAATATAAAATTTGAAATTCTATCTGTTTATAAGGGAGATAAATATGAGGATACCGCTATAACCGAAATTTATTTTGATGGTTTAGATGTGCACTGCCTGGCAAAGGGAACTCTGATAACTATGGGGGATAAAACCCTAAAAGCAATAGAGAATTTAAAAATTGGAGATGAAATCTTGTCCTTTAACAATAAAACACAAAAATACGAAACATCAATTATCAAAGAATTGGCAAATCCATTTCATAAAAACCTTGTAAATATTGAGTTTTCAAATGGTGCAAAAATCACTTGCACAAAAGACCATCCATTTTTACAAAGTGATTTACAATGGACTTCAATAAATCCTGTCAAAACCGAAAAGGACTATGAAATAACTAATGTAGTTCAACTTAAATCAGGGAGTAAAATCAAAAACCTGAAAAATGAAATTGAAGTAGTAAAAATTGAAGAAATAGACGGAGAACAAAGAACCTACACCATAGTGGATTTGGATAAAAATAAAACATTTATAGCAAATGGAATACTAACAGGAATTGAAAGATTGCGTATGCCTAAAAAATGTTTAAAACATAATAAATAAGAGGAGAAGATAATTCTAATTTAAGCAAAAAGGTAACTTTTTTAAGAGTTACCCTTTTTAGATTTAGGATTTATAACAAAACATCCCTATAATTTTATTATTTAGTTTTGCCTGATTAGATTTAATAGCTATAAAAATAAGTGTTTATTGGTAAGCACGATACGTCTAAACAAGAACTTAATATTAGCAATCGCTTAAACTTACTTTTACTGCCAAACCACCTTCACTGGTTTCCTTATATTTGGTATTCATATCTTTTGCAGTTTCCCACATCGTTTCGATTACTTTATCCAAAGGGACTTTTGCATTTGCAGCATCTGTATCCAGAGCCATTTCGCAAGCATTAATAGCTTTTATCGCTCCCATGGCATTACGTTCTATACAAGGTATTTGAACTAGACCAGCTATAGGGTCACAAGTTAGCCCTAAGTGATGCTCCATTGCAATTTCACTAGCCATTAATACTTGTTCTGGAGTACCACCCATAAGTTCGGTAAGCGCTCCTGCAGCCATGGCAGACGAAACACCAATCTCTGCCTGACAACCACCCATTGCGGCAGAAATAGTAGCTCCTTTTTTGAAAAGACTGCCAATTTCTCCAGCAACCAGCATAAATTGTTTTACATCATCAAAATTAGCGTCATGATTTTCTATAACCATATAATACATCATTACAGCAGGAATAACTCCTGCGCTTCCGTTGGTAGGAGCAGTTACTACTCGTCCCAGAGATGCATTTACTTCATTTACTGCCAAAGCAAAGCAAGAAACCCATTTAAGTATCTGGCGAAATTTGACTTCAGTATTTCTAATTGCCTCAATCCATTCTGTTGGGTTATTGTAGGAAGCAGATTTGATCAGGTTTTTGTGCGAGTCGTATGCTCGTCGTCTTACATTTAGCCCCCCGGGTAAAGTTCCTTCGGTATGACATCCTGTATACATAGACTCTAGCATTACTTTCCATATCTGGGCAATTCTTTCATCAATTTCAGCATCACTCCTTAATGAGCGTTCATTTTCTAAAACAATTTCAGAGACTTTTTTATTTTTAGTAACACAATATGTCAAAAGATCTGTTCCTTTTTGAATAGGCATAGGGAACTCCTTAAACTCCTCTAATTTCTTCTTTTTTCGGTTACGTTCTTCTTTTACAACAAAACCACCACCAATAGAGTAAAAGGAAGAAGATACTTTTTTTCCATTTTTTAGAGTAGCATAAAAAGTCATTCCATTAGGGTGAAATTCTTTAAATTCTCTATTGAAAATTATTTGTGTTTTCGGGTCAAAAGAGACTTCTATTTCGTTATTTAACAGTAGTTTTTTAGAAATATTGATATCTTCTATAATAGAGCTAATAGCAGAAACATCAATAGTTTGAGGGTCATAACCACATAACCCTAAGATAACTGCTATATCTGTGGCATGTCCTTTTCCTGTAAGCGATAAAGAGCCAAAAAGATCAATAGTAATTGTAGTAACATCAGTAAAGGTTTTCTTTTCTTTTAGCTCTGCGATCCAACGTCGCCCTGCTCGCCAGGGACCTAATGTATGTGAACTAGAAGGACCTACACCTATCTTAAGCATATCAAAAATACTGATACATTCCATATTTGATAATTATTGATAAAATTATGGCGGTAAATATAGCTTTTTGGTAACAAAAAAACTTATTTTTTAAAGTATACTTAAAAGCTTCTTGCTGTTTTGTAGTAGTAATTTAAGAATCCATGTTTGAAAATATAAATATGACATCCTGTCATATAGATCGTAATGGCATAATCATTGACCTTACAGCAATAAAATATTAAGAATAATCGTATAACAATTTAGTATAAAGATGAGTAAAATAATAGGAATAGACTTAGGGACCACCAACTCTTGTGTTTCTGTAATGGAAGGTAATGAGCCTGTAGTAATCCCTAATGCCGAAGGTAAAAGAACAACCCCTTCTGTGATTGCTTTTGTAGAAGGAGGAGAAATTAAAGTTGGAGACCCTGCAAAGCGTCAGGCGGTTACAAATCCAACTAAAACCATATCTTCTATTAAAAGGTTTATGGGGAATAAATTCTCTGAGTCTTCTAAAGAAGCAGAAAGAGCGGCTTATAAAGTTGTAAAAGGAGATAATGATACTCCTAGAGTAGATATAGATGGTCGTTTGTATACCCCACAAGAATTATCTGCAATGACACTTCAAAAAATGAAGAAAACAGCAGAAGATTATCTTGGTCAGGATGTAACCAGAGCGGTAATTACGGTGCCAGCGTACTTTAATGATGCACAACGTCAAGCTACTAAAGAAGCAGGAGAGATTGCAGGTCTTAAAGTAGAAAGAATTATCAATGAGCCTACAGCTGCAGCACTGGCTTATGGTTTAGATAAAAAAGGAACAGACCAAAAAATAGTAGTATTTGATTTTGGAGGAGGAACACATGATGTATCTATCTTAGAATTAGGAGATGGAGTATTTGAAGTGCTATCCACAGATGGAGATACACATTTAGGAGGAGATGACGTAGATCAAAAAATAATTGATTGGTTAGCAGCAGAGTTTAAGAGTGAAGAAGATATGGATTTACGTAAGGATCCAATGGCTTTACAACGTCTTAAAGAAGCTGCTGAAAAAGCTAAAATTGAATTGTCATCTTCTGCACAAACAGAAATTAATTTACCTTATGTTACCGCTACAGCTAGTGGACCAAAACACTTGGTAAGAACATTGACCAAAGCAAAGTTTGATCAATTAATTGATGATTTAGTAAAACGCACCATAGAGCCTTGTCGTACTGCGCTTAAAGCAGCCGGACTATCTACCAGTGATATCGATGAGATTATATTAGTAGGAGGTTCTACACGTATCCCTGCAGTACAGGAAGCTGTAGAAAAATTCTTTGGTAAAGCACCTAGTAAAGGAGTAAACCCAGATGAAGTAGTTGCTGTAGGAGCTGCAATTCAAGGAGGAGTATTAACAGGAGACGTTAAAGATGTATTGTTATTAGATGTAACACCACTATCTCTTGGGATCGAAACGATGGGTAATGTAATGACCAAGCTTATCGAAGCTAACACTACAATCCCTACCAAAAAATCACAAGTATTCTCTACTGCAGCAGATAACCAGCCATCTGTAGAGATCCATGTGTTACAAGGAGAGCGTCCTATGGCAGCAGATAATAAAACAATTGGTCGTTTTCACTTAGATGGTATTCCACCAGCACAAAGAGGAACACCACAAATTGAAGTTACTTTTGATATTGATGCCAATGGTATAATCAAAGTCTCTGCAACAGATAAAGCTACTAATAAAACTCAGGATATTCGTATAGAAGCTTCTTCAGGTTTAACAGAAGAAGAAATCCAAAGAATGAAGCAAGAAGCCGAAGCAAATGCAGAAGCAGATAAGGCAGCCAAAGAAACAGCAGATAAGCTTAATGAAGCTGATGGTATGATTTTCCAGACAGAAAAGCAGCTTAAAGAATTTGGTGATAAGATATCTGAGGATAAGAAAAAACCAGTAGAAGTAGCTTTAGAAGAACTGAAAAAAGCATACGAATCTAAAGATATTGCAGTAATCCAACCAGCTTTAGATAAAATCAATGAAGCATGGAAAATTGCTAGTGAAGAGATGTACAAAGCTCAGGCAGAAGCACAACAAAGCGGGCAACCAGGATCTGATGCAGGAGCACAACAAGCTTCTGATAATAGTGCTGAAGGAAGCGATGTTGAAGATGTGGATTTTGAAGAAGTAAAGTAAGTATATACTAGTCTATATATATAAAATGCGCAGCCAAAAGTTGCGCATTTTTTTTTTTGAGACACTGTTTCATTAAGTGTGTAACTTAAAATATCGAGGGTTTGACTTTTTTAA
>NZ_CDSBKO010000073.1:0-24558 GCF_977115655.1 Aquimarina sp. | reverse complement strand
CATACCCAAAAGATAAAAAAAATTAAGAGATTACAAAAAACCTTGCAACGGTCTTGATTTATAAAGGGAAAATTGAATTTCTACTAGAAAGATTAATGTTATTTTATGTTGACTTAGCTATACTTACCAATTAAGCAAAAGAACTTGTTATGTGCTATAATAAAAAGGTTATCTCTTTAAAGGGCTTGCTACCTCTAAATTTATTATTTATCTTCGGTAAACAAAGGTACCGGATATATACTAGTTAAATAAATGCGATTGATAACCAAAAAATCAGAAATAAAAGAGATACTCGAAAAATGCTTTGTAAAGTATAATCAAAATGGTTTGAATATACTTGTTACAGAAATTCATTTAACTATTCTATCCAACAAGGTTAAGTTTCCTATTTTAGAATATTGTGCAGAAATTATATACAAAACACTTCCGGAAAATCAACATATTCTTTTTTGCGACAAAATTCAAAGATTAAAAACCGAAGGAGGGAATGTGCTTTTGGGAATCATATTACAGAAAAGACTAAACTGTGATTTTAAACAATCTATTGAAAAGGCTACAGAGTATATTGCTGATGCAAATATTTGGTATGTATGTGATATTATTGGCGAACGTGTTTTTGGATATTCATTGCTGAATGAACCCAAAAAAACAATTCCCGAAATAAAAAGATTATCTAACCACAAAACCAATTGGGTAATTCGATCTTTGGGGGCAGGAACTCATTATGCAATAAAAAAGGGATTAAAAAAAGAGGATGTGGCAATTATGTTCGAGATTCTTCTTTCAATGGCAAATACACAAGATAAAGAAATCAGACAAGGTGTTGGTTGGGCTTCAAAAACTACTGCTAAGTTTCATCCGGATCTAATAGAATTATATAAGGAAAACATACAAAACAAAGAGCAGGTTGCTAATTGGTTTAGAACAAAAATCGATATTGGCTTAAATCGTAATAGTTATGCCAAAAGAAATTGAAGTAAAATCTGTTCTAAACAAAACTAAAAAAAGAGACCATTGGTTTTTGGATGATTATACCTTAAACTTGTATAGCAGTTGCTCTTTTAATTGCCTGTATTGCTATATCAGAGGCAGTAAATATGGTAAAAACCTTGAAAACAGTGTATCTGTCAAAACCAATGCCATTGAAATTCTGGACAGGCAATTGTTTAACCGTGCAAAAAAAAATCAATATGGAATAATCGCCTTTTCATCTGCAACCGATCCTTATTTGCAAGTGGATAAAAAAAATGAATTAACCCGGGAAGCTTTAAAAGTAATTGCAAAACATAAGTTTCCTGTTCATATCATTACAAAATCAGATTTTATAGACCGGGATTTTGATCTACTGCATCAGATCAATAAAACAGCTATTCTTCCAAACGACTTACAACACAGATTAAATAATAAAGGTGTTATTGTTTCGTTTTCATTTTCAACTCTTGACGACGAAGTTGCCAAAATATTTGAAAAAGGAGCTCCCAAACCCAGTAATCGATTAAAATGTGTGCAAAAAGTAGTTGGGCAAAATCTACATACAGGGATTAGCCTGATGCCATTATTGCCTTTTATATCTGATACAACAGAACATTTAAACTTGCTATTCTCAACCTTTAAAAAAAGTAAGGTTAATTATGTGCTCCCTGCTACCATTACGCTTTTTGGAAACGGAACAGCAGATAGCAAAACATTGGTATTAAATGCTATTCGTAAACATTATCCCAAACTTGAAAACAGATATCTAAGTTATTTTAAGAATGGCTCGCAAATGCCAATCTACTACAGGACAGCTTTTGAAAAAAAAATGAAAGAATTAAGTATAGAGTATGGGATCAAAGACAGTATATAAATAATACTATTTTAACTTTGAAATCGTGCATATAGAAATTGAATTTATTTTTTAAGTATTCAAGGCAAAAAGCTTGTGCCGGACTTGATCTGGTATCAAGCATAGCTGTAGTTACGGTTATATTTTTTAATAAAGAACAGATGAAAAAGAAATAATTTATTAGTGCTATTTCAAAGTTAAAATGGTATAACTAATCCAAATATCAATAACTTACAAGAGCTTTTTGAACCCTGTAAAACCTATATATAAATAATGATTGAAAAAAAAATAATTAGTGCTATCCAAAAGTTCGCTTCTTCTATACTTAAAAATTCAATTGATCAAATTGAGATCGAAAAAAGTTTGAATGAAATCCACGCTTACTTTCAACAAATTACTAAAATTACCGGATATGACCTTACAATTGAACACATGGCTGCAATTCCTGCCAACAAAGGAAAGGCACTAGGGTTAAACTTTGCAGCGCAATGCTTACTCGATTATAAAAGAACTGTTAAATTTTTGAAGGCAATTGTTTCAGTAATCCTAGAAAAGCAAAAAAAGCAACCAGGAGAATTGATAAATATATTTTATGCAGGATGTGGTCCTTATGCACCTTTTATAACTTTAGTAGCACCTCTATTTCAGCCAGAAGAAGTACAATTTTCGTTATTAGAGATTAATAAAAACTCGGTAGGGTCTGCTAAAAAATTAATTAATTCACTGCAATTATCCAGCTATATTAAAGAGTTCTATCTAGCAGATGCTGTGACTTTTAAAGTTCCTAATTCTGATTCGTTTCATATCCTTATTAGCGAAACATTGGATGCTATATTATATAGAGAATGCTATGTTCCTATTTTATTCAACTTGCTCCCACAATTCAACAAAAACATCATATTGATTCCAGAGAATGTACTAATTAATCTATCTTTTTTAACAGATTCTAAAAAAAATTCAGATTGTAAAGAATATGAAACAGGAAGTATTTTTAATGTACGTGAGTCTGTATCATCATATACTGGTACTGGTCTTATTCCTTCAAAGCTTCCAGATAAAAAAATTGATTTAGCATCAGTGGATATGAATATTTATAAAAAAATTTTATTAGATACCAAAGTTCATATTCATGGTGATGTTTGGTTGTATAGAAATGAGTCGTCGTTAACAATACCTCATGAATTTATATTAGAACAACCTTTTTTATATAACTCTGTTATTTTTACTTATTTTATGGAGCCAGAAATAGAATTAAAATGCAGATTTGAATAATCTGGCTTCAAATAAACGCTAAAACATTCGTCTATTCTTGCCCATTATTCATTATAAAAACTTCTGTAGTTATATTTTGGCTTAGATAAGTGTTGAGCAAAATTTTACTACTTCAAATAAAAAAAAGCAACCCTCAGTGGTTAACAACTCCTCTGAGGGTCTGGACTGAAGCAAAAAATTAAACTAACTCAACTTACACTCAATTAAACTGCTCCAGCTTCTCTTCTATATTTTTAAGGCACAGGTTATTAATACTACCTATATGACTATGCTTTGTGTTTTTTTCTGGTTTATAAGTGCCGTTTTCGATATCCAAACCAATCTTTACATAAGCATCTCTAAAAGACATACCTTGCATAACCAGTTCGTTTAAAGTATCTACACTAAACAGGTAATCATACTTACTGTCTTCTAATATGTTTTTGTTTATACGTACATTTTTTAAAGCATACATTGCCATTTCTATGGATGCCTTTAAATCCTGAATTGCGGGTATGATACCTTCTTTAAGCAATTGTAAATCCCTATGATAACCACTTGGCAAATTATTAGTAAGCAAACTTAACTCATAAGGTAATGCCTGAATTTTGTTACATTTCCCTCTTATCAACTCAAAGACATCTGGGTTTTTCTTATGTGGCATAATACTGGATCCTGTAGTAAATTCTGAAGGGATACTCATAAAACCAAAGTTTTGACTCATATACAAACATACATCCATTGCCATTTTTGATAAAGTACCTGCTACACTACTCATTGCAAATGCGGTTGATTTTTCAGATTTTCCACGGCTCATTTGTGCGGCCACTACATTATATTTTAATGTTTTAAATCCTAATTCTCTGGTAGTAAACTCTCTGTCGATAGGAAATGAGCTGCCATAACCAGCAGCACTGCCCAACGGGTTTTGATCTACCACTTGTAATGCTGCGTCTATAAAATACAAATCGTCTACAAAACTTTCTGCATAAGCAGAAAACCATAATCCAAACGAAGATGGCATTGCGATTTGCAAATGTGTATATCCAGGAAGCAGAACCTCCTTATATGCGTCTGCATTTATTAATAATTGTTGGGATAATTTTTTTATTAAATACTTAATTTGGTTTAGTTCATCTTTTAAATAAAGGTGCATTGCTACCAAAACCTGGTCATTACGGGATCTTGCGGTATGAATTTTTTTACCAGCTTCTCCTAACTTGTTTGTTAGTTCAAATTCTATCTTAGAATGTACATCTTCGAACTGATTTTCAATCACAAAATCCCCATTTTTTATTTTCTTTAACAATATATTCAATTCTGTGTTAATTCCCAAGATATCTTTATCAGAAAGTAGCTCAATTTTGTGCAACATTTTTGCATGTACCAAAGTTGCTTCTATATCATATTTTGCTATAACCAAATCTAACTGTCTGTCATTACCTACGGTAAACATGTCGATTTTTTGGTCTGTTGGTAATCCTTTATCCCAAAGTTTCATCTGTTATTTTTTAATTTTTCACTCTTATTTATACTTTGTCTAAATTTCTAAAAAAATCTATCTCAGAGCTTTTTCATACTATTCCTTCCAAGATTTTTATATAAAGCTCTACACCTTCTTTAATTTCTTCAACATAAATAAACTCGTCTGCAGAGTGGGATCTTGTAGAGTCTCCCGGTCCCAATTTTAATGAAGGACAACTTAATACGGATTGGTCTGACAAGGTTGGGGATCCATAGGTAGTTCTTCCTAGTTTGATTCCGGATTGCACAATGGGATGACCTATAGATATTGAAGAGGATCCTAAGTCTAACGACCTTGGTTTTATGGTGACGTTTTTGGGCATTTCTTTTTTTATAATCTCCAGTATTTCTTCATTTTTATATGCATCATTTACTCGTATATCTACCACAAAATTGCAGCTTGCAGGAACTACATTATGCTGTTTTCCTGCATTGATTTGTGTTACTGTCATTTTTACTTTTCCTAAAACACCAGATACTTTTTCAAATTCGTATGTTTTAAACCATTGTATTACTGGCAAAGCGTTATAAATTGCATTATCATTATTTGGATGCGCGGCATGACTGGCTGTTCCTCTTACAGATACTTCAATTACCAAAAGTCCTTTTTCTGCAATTGCCAATTGCATTAATGTTGGTTCCCCTACAATACCAAATTCCACGTTTTTAAGATATTTTAATACGCTTTTTAAACCCAAAGGCCCACTACTTTCTTCTTCTGCAGAGGCAACAATTACAAAATTGTATTTTAGGTTTTCTTTTGAGTAAAAATAAGTAAATGTAGCTATGAGCGAAACTAAACACCCCCCCGCATCATTGCTCCCCAGACCAAATAGTTTTTCGTTTTCTATAGAAGCTATAAATGGATCTTTGGTATAATTATCATTTGGTTTTACTGTATCGTGGTGAGAGTTTAATAATATAGTAGGCTTAGAGGCATTAAAATGTTTATTATACGCCCAAATATTATTATTTTCCCTCTCTATTGGGATATTATTTGTTGTAAACCATTCTTCTATCAACAAAGCTGTTTTTTCTTCTTCAGAGGAATAAGAGGGTGTCTCTATCAATCTTTGCAATAGTAAAATTGCCTGATCTGTAAGCTCTTTAATTTTTGAATCTGATATTGATTGATTTTGAAAGCCATTCAATACCCTGTCATTATTACTGTTTGTTTGTAAATTATATTTATCATTCTCTGATTTTTCCATTTCTGATTTTTTGAAACTTGTTATCTGTTTAATCAACAACCCCGTAGCAAGCTACCGAAGGGGGGGATCAAAACATTTTTTTTGTATATCAAATTATTTATAAACTCAATATAGTATGCTTGGTTGTATTATCTTTTATAAATTCTACATTGGCAATATGTACTTTGCTTACCTTTTTTTGTAATGCATCAAAACAATTCTGAAGTTTAGGAAGCATACCATCTGCAATTATCTCGTTATCTCTTAATTGGGTATATTTTTCTAAGTCAATGTGCTCTATTACAGATTCTTTGTCTTCTATATTTTCCAGAACCCCTTTTAATTCAAAACAATAATACAATGACACGTCATAATCAACACTCATTGCCGAAGCGATTTCAGATGCTACAGTATCTGCATTTGTATTTAGCAATTGCCCATTACCATCATGTGTTACTGCACAAAAAACCGGTGTTATCTTTTGCTCCAAAAACATTTTTAAAACCTTATTATCTACTTTAACAATATCCCCTACGTATCCATAATCTACAAATTGTTTGGGTCTTTTTTTTGCTACAATTACATTGGCATCTGCTCCTGTTAGCCCTAAAGCATTACACTTATAATTTTGTAAGCCAGAAACTATGGTTTTGTTCAACAACCCTGCGTAGGTCATCACGACAATATCCAGATTATCTGCCGAAGTTATTCTTCGGCCATCAATCATTTCTGTCTTCACTCCTAGTTTTTCAGCAAGTTGTGTTGCCGATTTTCCTCCACCATGAACCAATATTTTAAAGCCTTCCAGTTTTGAAAAATCCTGTAAAAACGAATCTAATGCTATTTTATCTTCTATAACATTACCTCCTATTTTAGCTACTAATAATTTATGCTTCTTCATTTTTAAAGCTTTTCCAGTATTTTTTTTAAGACCAATTGTGCTGCAAATGTTCTGTTGTTTGCTTGTTCCATCACAATCGAGTTTTTGCTATCCATTACAGCATCTTCTACCACTACATTACGGCGTACCGGAAGGCAATGCATAAACTTACCATTATTGGTTAATTGCATTTTTTGTTTTGTCATCATCCATGAAAAATTGCCAGGTAGTACTTTTCCATAATCTACATACGAACTCCAATTTTTGACATATACAAAATCTGCATCTTTTAATGCATTTTCCTGATTGTAATCAATGGGCACTTGTTTAGTAATCTGACTGGCTAACTCAAATCCCTTTGGATGGGTAATTACAAAATCTGCGTCCATTTTTTGCATCATTTCTACAAAAGAATTAGCTACTGCCTGTGGCAGAGCTTTTGGATGCGGTGCCCATGATAATACAACCTTTGGTTTATTTGTTTTTTTATGTTCGGTAATTGTTATAGCATCTGTAAGCGCTTGCAAAGGGTGTCCTGTGGCACTTTCCATATTAACTACAGGTATGGATGCATATTTTATAAAGCTGTTCAATACTTCTTCGCGATAATCTTCTTCTCTATTTTCAAGTTTAGCAAAAGCCCGTATTGCCAATACGTCACAATATTGAGACATAACCTGAGCTGCTTCTTTAATATGTTCAGAATTTCCTTGATCCATTATAGTACCATCTTCGTACTCTAAAGACCATCCTTCTGCGGTAAAATTCATTACAATTACATGCATTCCCAGGTTTAATGCAGCTTTATGGGTACTTAGCCTGGTACGAAGGCTAGGATTAAAAAATAACAATCCTATAGTTTTATTTTCTCCCAGGGTTTTATTTGCCAAAGGGTTCTTTTTTATTTCTATGGCTTCCTTTATCCAATCGGACAAGGAGTCGATGTCTTGTATAGAAAAGTAGTTGTTCATTAGTGTTTTTCTAAATAATTGGCATTTTGACTAATACATCCTGTAATGCATTTATAAATTGGTCTATTTCTTTTTTTCTAATAGTCAATGGCGGAAGTATTCGCAATAGTTTTTTGTTCATCGCACTTCCTGTAAATACCTGTTGTTGATAGATCATTTTTTTTCGTAATTCGCCTACTTCAAAATCAAATTCTACCCCTAACATTAATCCTTTTCCCTTTACTTTCTTTACTCCGGGCAGCGTACTTGCTTTTGATATAAAATATTCTCCGGTTATTTTGGCATTATCTATCAGGTTTTCGGTTTCGATTACTTCTAAAACAGATAATGCAGCAGCACAAGCTAAGTGATTGCCCCCAAAAGTGGTTCCCAACATACCATGAACAGCTTGTATATGTGGTGCTATTAATATACCTCCTATCGGAAAACCATTACCCATACCTTTTGCTACAGAAATAATATCCGGGGCTATCCCATGGTACTGATGTGCAAAAAATTTTCCGCTTCGGCCATACCCGGATTGCACTTCATCCAGAATAAGAACTACATTATACTTTTTACAAAGAGTTTCTAAAGCTTTAAAAAAATCTGTAGTTCCTTCGTCTAACCCTCCTACTCCCTGTATTGGTTCTATAATAACAGCGCAAACATCCCCTTTTTTCAGTTCGGTTTTGACTAACTCAATTTGGTTTAACGGCAAAAAGGAAACGCTCTGCTGACTGTTTAATGGTGAATTAATTTTGCTATTGTCGGTTGCTGCAACTGCCGCAGATGTTCTGCCATGAAAGCCGTTATGAAATGCTACAACCCTGGATTTTCCTGTAAAAAAAGATGCTAATTTTAGCGCATTTTCATTAGCCTCTGCTCCCGAGTTGCACAAAAACAACTGGTAGTTATCGTATCCGGATAGCTTGCCCAGTTTTTCTGCTAATTTATTTTGAAGATTATTTTGAACAGCATTGGAGTAAAACCCTATTTTTTCTACTTGTTCTTTTAGTTTTTTTACATAATGTGGATGTGAATGACCGATGGAAATAACTGCATGCCCCCCATACATATCCAAATATTCTTTTCCATCTTTATCTACAACAATACAATCATAAGCGCTAACGGGCTCTACATCGTATAATGGGTATACATCAAATAGTTTCATTTTTTAATAGTTGTTGATTATAAGTTGTTAATTATAAGCCTTGACTGCTAACGATCAGAGTATAACTACCAACTATTTTATGGTATTAATTTTTTCGTAAGATGCCATAACTCCTTTTATTACTGAAGAGCTTAGCCCTCTATGCTCCATCTCATTTAAACCTTCAATAGTACATCCTTGCGGTGTAGTTACTTTATCGATTTCACGCTCTGGGTGTGTTCCATTTTCTGCTACCAAAGTAGCTGCACCAATAGCAGTTTGTACTGCAATAATCTGCGCTTCGTGAGGATGAAACCCCATTTGGATCCCCCCTTGTATCATAGCTCTTAAAAACCGTAGAAAAAAAGCAATCCCACTTGCTCCCAAAACCGTTGCTGCTTGCATCAATCGTTCTTCTATCACTAAAGTTTTACCAATGGTATCAAACATTTTTTGTACTATTATCAATTCTTCTTTTACATCTTCATTGGCAGCAATACAAGTCATGGATAATTTTTTTGCTGCCCCTGTATTTGGCATTACCCGTACAATTTTATTGTTGGGAATCACTTCATTTATTTCTGCTATGGATGTTCCGGTTACGGTTGAGATCAATATTTGGTCTGCTGTTACTTTATCTTTAATTTCTTGTAAAACACCTTCTAACTGCCTTGGTTGTACGCAAAGTATTATCCATTTTACGTTTGTAACAGACTCTATTATATTTTGAGAAGTAGATACCCCTAATTTTTCTTCTACTTCCTTTAAATTGTATTTGGATTTATCTACTACAGTAATATTTTGTTTTTCGAATATATCGCTATCTGCTAATCCAGAAATTATAGATTTCCCTAAATTCCCTCCTCCTATTATGGTTATTTTATTCATTTTTGTTTCTTGTTTTGTGCATGATTATCTTTGTATGACATCATATCTTAAAATGCACTTGCTTTTAATTCTAAACCTGTTTTTTCTTTTAATCCAAACATTAGGTTCATGTTATGAATTGCTTGCCCCGATGCTCCTTTGATTAAATTATCGATTACCGATGTGATTATTAACATTCCATTATTTATACAAAGATGAAGAATACACTTATTTGTGTTTACTACTTGTTTTAAATGAATTTCTTCGTCAGAGATCATTACAAACTCTGATGTTTTATAAAAAGAAGCATACATTTTTTTTGCATTTTCTATACTATCTTCATACTTGGTATACATCGTTGCGTAGATTCCTTTACTAAAATTGCCTCGATTAGGAATAAAGAAAATTGGAAAGTCAAAATTATTTTGTAATTGTTTAATATTCTGTTCGATCTCTCCCAAATGCTGGTGCTCAAATACTTTGTAACTAGAAAAATTATTGTCTCTCCAGCTAAAGTGTGTAGTCCCTCCTGGCATTACCCCTGCTCCGGTACTTCCTGTTGTAGCATTAATGTGTATAGCATCTTTTAATTTCCCTGAAAAAGCTAAGGGCAAAAGTCCTAGCTGAATTGCGGTTGCAAAACACCCCGGATTTGCTATATTATTTGCTGTTTTAATGGTATCTTTTTGCAACTCAGGAAGACCATATACAAAATCTCTGTTGAGGTATCTCTTATCTTCATCTAATCTAAAATCGTTTCCTAAATCAATAACCTTAGTTGTTGAAGAAAACATATTGGCTGCCAAAAACGATTTGGACCTACCATGCCCTAAGCACAAAAAAACTACATCTACATTTGGGTTTATTATGTCTGTAAAATCAAGAGTTATTTCTCCTATCAAATCCGGATGTTGTTTATAAACAGGATTTCCTGCATTTGTGGTACTATACACAAAATCCAATTCTACATCGGGGTGATGCACTAATAATCGCAATAATTCGCCTGCTGTATATCCTGATCCTCCTATTATTCCTGCTCGTATCATAGGTTGTTTGGATTTACATTGTGATAGATTTTATTGGCATTACCATAAATTTTAATAAAGCCTTTAGCATCTTCAGAGGTCCAGGAATTGTTCATTTCTCCATATTGTCCAAAATCTGATTTCATCATATCAAAATCCGATTCAATCCCTTCTAAAATAAAATGATATGGTTTCAATTTTACTTTTACGTTACCTGTAACAGATTTTTGAGAATCTTCCAAAAACACTTCAATGTTTCTCATTACCGGATCCAGATAATTACCTTCATGCAATAACATACCATACCAGTTTGCCAATTGTTCTTTCCAATACTGTTGCCATTTGGTTAGTACATGTTTTTCTAATAAGTGATGTGCTTTTATAATAACCATTGGTGCTGCTGCCTCAAAACCTACTCTGCCTTTTATACCAATAATAGTATCTCCTACATGCGTATCCCTGCCAATTGCAAAAGCATTGGCTAATTCTTCTAGTTTTTGAATATTTTTGACAGGAGAATCTTTAACTCCGTCCAACCCTATTAGTTCTCCTTTTTCGAAATTTAAAATAATAGTTTCTTCAATTTCTTTTTGAAGTTGGCTTGGATACGCTTTTTCTGGTAATGCCTCATAAGATGTAAGTGTTTCTTTACCTCCAACACTGGTTCCCCAAAGTCCCTTATTGATAGAATATTGTGCTTTCTCCCAGCTATAATGAACTCCGTGTTGTTCCAGATACTTAACTTCTTCTTGTCGGGAAAGTTTTAAATCCCTGATAGGAGTAATAATCTCTATCTCGGGTGCAAGTGTTTGAAAGATTACATCAAATCTAATTTGATCGTTTCCTGCTCCTGTACTACCATGCGCTATATACTTTGCTCCTATCTTCTTAGCGTGATGTATCACTTCTATGGCTTGAAAAATTCGCTCTGCACTTACAGACAAAGGGTATGTATTGTTTTTTAGTACATTGCCATAAATAAGATATTTTATCGCTTTATCATAAAACTCTTGTAATATGGTTTTATTAATGTGCGAAGAGCTTCCTAACTCGTATGCTCTTGTCTGGGTTTCTTTTAATTCTTTTTCTGAAAAACCACCTGTATTTACCAAAATAGTATGTACTTCAAGGTTTTGTTCGTGAATAAGATATTTTACGCAATAGGAAGTATCTAAACCTCCGCTATATGCCAACACTACTTTTTCCATAATAGCAATTCTTTATTGTTTTTAAGCATTATCGCTTGCTTAATGTTTTTTAATCTTTTTAATACCGCCTTGTCAAACCATTTCTGTTTCTTACTATTTTTTTTAGCAGGATCATACAACATCCCTGTACACAAGCACATTTTATGTTCCTTAGAAGTAAGAATATTAAAATTGGTACATGTTTTACATCCTTCCCAAAACTTAGGGTCGTCTGTCAACTCTGAAAAGGTAACAGGTCTGTATCCTAAATCTGAATTTATTTTCATTACTGCCAATCCTGTAGTTATTCCAAAAACTTTGGCTGTAGGATATTTCTTTAACGAATAGTTAAATGTAAATTCTTTGATACTTTTTGCCAACCCCTGATTTCTAAAATCAGGATGTACTATTAAACCCGAATGTGCTACATATTTACCATGGCTCCATACTTCGATATAACAAAATCCTGCAAATTGATTATCTGATAAAGCAATAACTGCATTTCTATTTTGCATCTTAGTTTGTATATATTCTGGTGTACGTTTTGCTATACCTGTTCCTCTTACTCTTGCAGAGTCTGCTATTACTTCGCAAATTTCTTGCGCGTATTTATAATGGTTTTCACCAGCTATTATGATGTCTACTTTTTTCATAAACGGACAACGCTTATTAAAGAAGCTTTAAATTAAGTTAGTAATCGATTGTTCTAAATCCGGAAAGGAAAGTGTCTGTACTTCGTTTTTAGACGAAAAAAAATAACCGTTTATAAGAAAAATATAAACACTTCTTAATTTAATTTCACTTAATGGATTTGATGTTTCTAGGGGAAGAAGGACGCACCTGCTTCAAAAAAAGATTAGACCCGCAAGGGGCGACGAAAACGGGGTACAGTAATATATATATTACTAAATATGTTCAAAGATTGAACCTTAACTCTTGATAATGTATAATTTGCCGTTTCCATAATAGTAACTCTAAATCGTCGGCCGTAGCCCCTTTCGTTAACTAGATGCTGCAATATTACATAAAAAAATAATATGCTGTATAAATAGATACAAAAACCAATTTATTTTTATGATTTTCTTAATCTTAATACTATATATTAATAAATATGACATTTTTTAAACTAAAAAACATAATTTTATATAACATATTACTAGAAAATAAAAAAGACAACCTTTTCTCAGATTGTCTTTTTTATAATAATATTAATATATTGTTTTAGTTTCCTCCAAAAGTAAATAAAAGACCTGCGTTTATTGTAATATCTCCTACAGATTGTTTAGCACCACTTTCTCCTACTTTTCCTGCACTTAAATATGCTACATTCATATTAAAAATACCATATTTAAAACCAATTGCCGGACGAAAAGAAAAATTAGAAGTTCTTGAAGTTGCTGCCAGTCTGGTATTATTTGCTTCTGCTTCTATCTGTCCAATATCAGTAAGTCCAATAGCCAAACTACCATAAGGTCTAAAACCTTCTTTTGTAAAATAATATCGCCCGTTTAGCATATAGCTGCCAAGAACAACGGTATCATACGATAATTGTCCTTCGTTTCCTCCTGTTAAAAAATCACCATGTAAAAAAACAGAAACATCAATATCTTCTGTTATTCCATATCCAAGTTCAAGATTTCCAGAAAATCCCCCATCGGTAATATCCGCAATATCTCCAGAAGGCATAGCATAACCAAAACCAAAACCAAATTTAACTTGTGCATTTGTAGTAGTTAATCCTAATAAAGCTACTGCTGTAAAAAGTAAAAGTTTTTTCATAATTAAAAATCTAATTTATCGTTTAAAGGCGCTAATATATCGATAAAAAGAAATTTTTAATTATTTTTTAATAAAAAAAACACTGAGGAAAACACAAGAATTTGATTAACAAATATTTAGACATAATACTTTTGGATAACCATAAGAATCAAACCAAAAATTGAAACAAATCAGGCTTGTTGTTTAAGTAATCTCCAAAGAAATTATAAGCTTTCATCCTATCCATTAAAGGCTGTAGATCTTCTTTATCTTTTAACTCAATACCTACTACTGCCGGACCGTTTTCTCTACTCGATTTTTTTGAGTATTCAAAATGAGTAATATCATCATTTGGTCCCAATACCTCTCCTACAAACTGTTTTAAAGCACCTGCTCTTTGCGGAAAACGAACAATAAAATAATGCTTTAAGTCTGCATACAAAAGTGCTCTTTCTTTGATTTCTGCTGTACGGGTAATATCATTATTACTACCACTTACAATACACACTACATTTTTACCTTTTATTTTGTCTTTATAAAACTCTAATGCTGCAAGGGTTAAAGCTCCAGCAGGTTCTACCACTATTGCGTCTCTATTATAAAGATCCAGTATAGTTTGGCACACCAATCCTTCCGGAACAGTAATCATATCGGATAAATATGTTTTGCAAATTTCAAAATTCAAATCCCCTACTTTTTGCACTGCCGCTCCATCAATAAATTTATCTATATCATAAATTTCTGTATTCTTGTTATTTTGTATAGATGTAAACATCGAAGGTGCTCCTTTTGGCTCCACGCCTATAATTTTGGTATTGGGTGATAATGCTTTCAGGGCTCCGCATAAACCAGATGCTAAACCGCCTCCACCAATAGCCACAAAAACATAATCAACAGGGGCATCGGTTTGATTGCATATTTCTAATCCTATAGTCCCTTGTCCTTCTATTGTTTTTATATCATCAAAAGGGTGTACAAATGTTTTCCCTTCAGAAGTGCAGTTTTGCATAGCTGCTTTAAAAGAATCGTCAAATGTATCTCCCTCTAGTACTATCTTTACATGGTCTCCGCCAAACATTTTGGTTTGTTCTACTTTTTGTGCAGGGGTAACCGATGGCATATATATAGTTCCTTCAATACCCAAATGATTACACGCAAAAGCTACCCCTTGTGCATGGTTTCCTGCACTGGCACATACCACACCTTTTTGCAATTCATTTTTAGTAAGTGAGCTTATTTTATTAAAGGCTCCTCTTATTTTGTACGAACGTACCCGTTGCAGATCTTCTCGCTTTAATAAAATATTAGCTCCATATCTTTTGGAATACCTAATACTGTTCATCAAAGGAGTAATCATAGCCACTTCGTTAATAACAGTTGCAGCTTTTTGAATATCTGCCAACTTAGGAAAATACATAGATGTAGTGGTTATGGTACTCATAATTAGGGTTTATAATTTTAAAAAAAAATCTGCCAAGACCTAGTAAAAGGTTACACAATACACACGTCTCAAAACTTTTCAGACCCCGGCAGATTATAACATTTATTACACTATAGGCTTCATTGCTTTCATTGAAGCTCTTAATCTGGCTCCTATAATTTCGATAGGGTGATTTCTTAATGCTGTATTTACAGCTATTAATTTTGCATTATCGACACCATTGCTTTTTCCTTCATCATACGCTTTACCTATTACATTGGTATCTATTGTTTTCATAAAATCTGCAAGTAATGGCTTACATGCATGATCAAATAAGTAACAACCATATTCTGCGGTATCAGAAATCACACGATTCATTTCAAATAATTTTTTACGAGCAATTGTATTTGCTATTAAAGGTGTTTCGTGTAAAGACTCGTAATATGCAGATTCTTCTATAATTCCAGAATCTGTCATTGCTTCAAAAGCTAACTCTACACCAGCTCTTACCATCGCAACCATTAACACTCCATTATCATAAAACTCTTGTTCAGAAATTTCAACATTCCCGGCAGGAGTTTTTTCGAATGCAGTTTCCCCTGTTGCAGCTCTCCAGGACAATAGATTTTTATCATCATTAGCCCAATCTTCCATCATTGTTTTTGAAAAATGCCCTGAGATAATATCATCCATGTGTTTCTGAAATAGTGGACGCATAATATCTTTCAATTCTTCAGAAAGTTCAAAAGCTTTAACTTTTGACGGATTCGATAATCTATCCATCATATTGGTAATTCCCCCGTATTTTAACCCTTCAGTAATAGTTTCCCAACCATACTGTATTAATTTCGAAGCATATCCTGCATCTATTCCTTTTTCGATCATTTTATCAAAACATAAAATAGATCCTGTTTGTAACAATCCGCATAAAATGGTTTGTTCTCCCATAAGATCAGATTTCACCTCTGCAACAAACGAAGATTCTAATACCCCTGCTCTATCCCCACCTGTTCCTACTGCATAAGCTTTTGCTTGTTCAAAACCATGTCCCTGAGGGTCGTTCTCCGGGTGCACCGCTATTAATGTTGGCACCCCAAATCCTCTTTTATATTCTTCTCTTACTTCGGATCCCGGGCATTTTGGAGCCACCATTATTACCGTAAGATCTTCTCTTATTTTCATTCCTTCTTCTACAATATTAAAACCATGAGAATAGGATAGTGTAGCTCCTTTTTTCATTAAGGGCATTACTGTATTTACCACTTGGGTATGTTGTTTATCTGGTGTTAAATTAATTACCAAATCTGCTTTTGGAATCAATTCTTCATAAGTCCCCACAGTGAATCCATTATCTGATGCATTCTTAAAAGACTGCCTTTTTTCCTGAATGGCTTCTTTACGAAGTGCATACGAGATATCCAAACCAGAATCCCTCATATTCAACCCTTGGTTTAATCCTTGTGCGCCACACCCAACGATAACGATTTTTTTACCTTTTAATGCTTCAATTCCATTTGAAAACTCTTCAGAATTCATGAATCTGCATTTTCCTAATTGCGTTAATTGATCTCTTAATGATAGCGTATTAAAGTAATTTGCCATTTCCTTCTTAATTTGTTGTGATTTCTGTTTAGAAATTTGGTTAAATTTTAATTTTTAGTTGTTTTTATATTATGGTGTATCCCCAAAACAAGCTTGGGGCCGGGCTATTCGCTATATCTTTTATCTTTTGGATCCCTTCGAGAACCTCAGGGATCCAAAAGATAAAAGGATGTCGCTGCTATCCCTTACACGGTTTCTGCTCCAAAATTTTCTAGTATTTTAGAGATATGCATCTTATCTTTTGTTATTGCAATTCTACCAGATCGAACAAACTGCATTAAACCATAAGGTTCCAGTTCATTATACAAAGCTTCTACATCGTTACGCCGCCCTGTTTTTTCTAAAACAAAAAACTCCGGAGTCACTGTAACTATATTTGCATTACTGCTTTTGATTACATTTTGAATCTGACGATCTTCAAAAAGTAATTTTGAAGCTATTTTAAACAAGGCTGTCTCCTGATAAATTGTCTGGTCATCTGTATGGTAAAAAGCTTTGATCACTTCAATTTGTTTTTCGATCTGACCAATAATCTTCTTTACTTGTTCTTCGGTAATTTGCACTACTATTATAAATCGAAATACATCTTTAATTTCGGACACCGATGCTGTAAAACTTTCCAGATTTATGTGTCTTCTTAAAAATATTGCAGAAATCCTGTTTAACAATCCTATATTATTTTCGGTATATATAGATATGGTATAATTTTCTTTTTTCATTGTTACTGTTTTATATCATTGTATGCGCTCTATGTCTAAACTGTAATAAACAAAGTACTTTTATTCTAATCGTATATCCGAAACGGAAGCTCCTGTAGGAACCATTGGGAATATATTATTTTCTTTTTCTACACATACTTCTAAAAAATAAGAATCTTTACAAGCTATCATTTCTTTGATACTTTCTTGTAGGTCTTCTCTTCGGGTTACTCTTTTGGCCTGAATATGATATCCTTCTGCTATTTTCACAAAATCAGGATTTACCATTTCTGTAGATGCATATCTTTTATCAAAAAACAATTGTTGCCATTGTCGTACCATACCTAAAAACTCGTTATTCAAAACCACAATTTTTACTGGTACTTTGGTTTGAAAAATGGTACCCAGTTCTTGTATCGTCATCTGGTAACCGCCATCACCTATTATAGCTACTACTTCTCTGTGGGGAACTCCCATTTTTGCGCCAATTGCTGCTGGCAATGCAAAACCCATAGTCCCCAGCCCCCCAGAAGTTATATTACTTTTGGTTTTTGTAAATTTTGCATATCGACATGCTATCATTTGGTGCTGTCCTACATCAGATACTATAACCGCATCGCCTTTGGTTTCTTCATTAATGCCTCTTAGCACTTCTCCCATAGACAAGCCCTCATTGCCTGGATATAATTCTTCTTTTATAACTTTATCATATTCGATAGCGTCATAATCTCTAAATTCTTGCAACCAGGCTTCATGGGTATTTGGTTGAACCAAAGGTAGTATTTGCGCCAATGTATTTTTTACATTACCCATAACTGCCACATCTGCTTTTACATTTTTATCTACTTCTGCCGGATCAATTTCAAAATGTATAACTTTTGCTTGTTTAGCATATTTTTCCAAATCGCCAGTAACTCTGTCGTCAAAACGCATTCCTATTGCCAACAACACATCGCATTCGTTTGTTAGTTTGTTTGGTCCATAATTACCATGCATGCCCACCATACCAACATTTAATGTATGCGCTGTTGGTAATGCCGAAAGTCCTAAAATAGTCCATGCAGAAGGAATCCCTGTTTTTTCAATAAAATTTTTCAGTTCTTCTTCAGCTTCCCCCAAAATAATACCTTGACCAAATACTATCATTGGTTTCTTAGCATTATTTATTAGTTCTGCCGCTGCTTCCAAACTATGCAAATCTGTTTCAGGAACTGGTATATAGCTACGTACTCCTTTACATTTTTCGTATGCAAAATCCAACTCCCCAAACTGTGCATCTTTTGTGATATCTATTAAAACAGGTCCTGGTCTACCAGAACGAGCAATATAAAAAGCCTTTGCCAGTACTGCAGGAATATCTTCTGCTTTGGTAATTTGATGATTCCACTTGGTAATTGGTGTGGAAATACCAATAATATCTGTTTCCTGAAACGCATCAGAGCCTAATAAATGAGAGCCTACTTGTCCTGTAATACATACCATTGGTGTAGAATCTATCTGTGCATCTGCAATACCCGTTACAAAATTTGTTGCCCCAGGTCCGGAAGTTGCTATTGCTACCCCCACTTTACCACTGCTTCTTGCATATCCTTGTGCAGCATGTGTAGCTCCTTGTTCATGCCTGGTTAAAACGTGATGCAATTGATCCTGATATTTATATAGCTCATCATACACAGGCATGATTGCCCCACCAGGATATCCATAAATTAAATCTACTCCTTCTGCCAATAAACATCTAATTACTGCCTCTGCACCTTTCATTCTCTCTGTTGACACTTTTGTTTCTTTTTTTATTGTTTGCGTTTGTGTTTCCATACACTCTTATTTTGGAAGCCAGACTTTTAGATCCCAAAGTCCAGGCTTTTTTTTTAGATTCTGATCTTCACCAGAACAATTTATCATTCATCATTATCAAATAATTGTTTTCTTTTTTGATTCTGGCTTTAAACAGCACATAACCTATTCAAAAACAACATTTTTTTTATACTGTAAATATTTAAAATTCGTCTGTTACACACCCTTGGGATGCAGAGGATACTGTTTTTGCATATTTATACAATACTCCTTTATTAAATTTTAGTGCCGGTTGCACCCATGCCTCTCTTCTTTTCTCTATTTCTTCTTCCTCAATAGCTACTGTAATAGAGTTTGTTTCTGCATCAATAGTAATAATGTCCCCGTCTTTTACTAATGCTATCAAACCACCATCTTGCGCTTCAGGAGTTATATGCCCTACTACAAACCCATGTGTTCCTCCCGAAAATCGCCCATCTGTAATCAAGGCGACATCTTTTCCTAAACCAACTCCCATTATTGCTGCAGTTGGTTTTAACATTTCTGGCATACCGGGACCTCCTTTTGGCCCTTCATATCGAATAACAATTACGTCTCCTTTTTCAACTTTACCCTGTCTTATCCCATCATTAGCATCATACTCTCCTTCAAACACTTTTGCTTTTCCCTGAAATCTTAATCCTTCTTTTCCTGTTATTTTTGCTACGCATCCTTCTTCTGCCAGATTTCCGAACATTATTCTAAGATGCCCCGTTTGTTTTATTGGATTTTCTATAGATTTTATTACCTCCTGACCTTCTTTAAGATCCGGAATGTCTAGTAAATTTTCGGCTATTGTTTTTCCGGTAACAGTTAAACAATCTCCATGCAGTAATCCTTTCTTTAAAAGATATTTTAATACCGCCGGAATCCCTCCTACCTCATGTACATCTTCCATTAAGTATTTTCCACTTGGTTTTAAATCTGCCAAAAATGGAGTTTCGTCACTTATTCTTTGAAAATCTGCTAGAGTAAACTCTACTTCTGCTGCTCTGGCAATTGCCAAAAAGTGTAATACGGCATTTGTAGAACCACCCAGAATAGTAACCAATCGTATAGCGTTTTCTAATGATTTTTTGGTTACTATATCTTTTGGTTTTATATCTTTTTCCAGTAGTAATCGCATTGCGCGTCCTGCAGCTATACTTTCTTGTTCTTTATCTTTACTGATTGCAGGGTTTGAAGAGTTATATGGTAAAGCCATCCCTAAAGCTTCGATTGCTGAAGCCATAGTATTTGCAGTGTACATCCCACCACATGCTCCTGCACCAGGACATGCTTTTTCTATCACATTTTTATATTCTGTTTGGGATATGGTTCCTGCTACTTTTTCTCCCCAGGCTTCAAAAGCAGAAACAACATCCAGTTTTTTTCCTTCGTGACATCCGGATGCTATAGTCCCCCCATATACCAAAATTGACGGGCGATTTAAACGAAGCATTGCCATTAATGCTCCCGGCATGTTTTTATCACACCCAACTACCGTTACCATACCATCATAAGACATTGCTTGCACTACAGTCTCCATAGAATCTGCAATCACATCTCTGGATGGCAATGAAAAACGCATACCCGGAGTCCCCATAGAAATACCATCACTCACCCCAATAGTATTAAATATTAGTCCAACTACATCTTCTTGCAGAGTTCCTTTTTTGACCAGTTTTGCTAGGTCGTTAAGGTGCATATTGCATGGGTTTCCTTCATACCCTGTACTTGCAATACCAACCAATGGTTTATTAAAATCCTCGTCTGTCAATCCAATAGCGTGAAGCATTGCCTGTGCGGCTGGTTGCGTATCATCTTGTGTGACTTGTTTACTATATTTATTAATGCTCATTTTTTTTAAATATCAGTTTTACGAATTATTTTAAATTTTAACTTTTTCAATACTATATACCTATTGAATCAAGCAAACCATAGTGTAAAATTATTTTGTTGCATCCAAATCTTTATATTTTATTCAATACCCCTACAATATCCAACACCTCTTTTACTTACACTAATTACTGGCTAACAGTGTTTTATGTTTTAAACATTTACAATCACTACTTATTATTTTTTTTAAAACATCCATATATATCAAAAAAAAACTCCCTTCATTTTACGAAGGGAGTTTTATTATTTTAACATACAATATCCCTTCATCCTTGCGAAATAATCACAATAATGACAATGACATTGATAATTATGTTATTAAATACTCTCATTTTTAACTTATATGGTTTCTAATTTATTTCAAAAAAAAATCCCTTTACTTGTGTAAAGGGATTTTATATATGATTAACATACACAGAGATCCCTTATCAAGGTATAATAATTACCTCAATATTAATGACCTCAATGATATTTATGTTTCTATTATTCATTTTCTAAATTCAAATATAGTATTTTTTTTGAAAATCCTATTATTTTTTCAAATAATCATTTATAGATACTTATTCTAAAGATCTTTTACTTTACTGTTTTGCAAAATATCATTGCACCACAAAAAGTTTGTTTTTTATACAATAAATCACCAATCCTACTCTGGTTTTAACTTCCAGCTTTTTGAATACCGCTTCCCGATAATTTTCTATTGTTTTTGGGCTTAAATGCATTTCTTCTGCAATATCCTTATAAGTAAGTTCTGAACAGGCATACTTTAAAAATGTCCTTTCTTTATCTGTTAGTTTTTCATGAAGGTTTATGGTTGCGGTAACCTCTTCAGAATTGCGCAAGGCATTTTCTATTTTGCCTGAATAATAAAATCCCTGATCGATCACCATATTCATTGCATACTCAAAATTTTCGGGATGTATATCTTTTAAAAGGTATCCTCTGGCTCCCGCTCGTAGCATCCTGATAATTGTTTCTTCATCATCCTCCATCGTTAAGGCTAATGCTTTTTGCTCTGGTTTGTTTTCTTTAAGCCACTGCATGGTTTGTACCCCATCCATTACCGGCATCTTAACATCTAATAGTATAAGATCCGGTGTTTTTCTTTTGTGTTTAAAATACTGCGTAAGCTCCTTACCATTTTTTAAAATTGCCAGAACTTCATATTCCTCCAGTTTTGTTATTAAACTCTCTAATGATTGTGCAAACAGAAGATGATCGTCAACAATAACTATAGTCTTCTTTTTCATAGGTTTTATACGTTTTTATACCTTGATATGGCAGGAATATTTATTATACTACAAATGTATAAAATCAATTTTTATTGTGTATAGGATATGATAAAGTAAGTAAAACTCCTTTATTTGGGGAGGAGGTATACTCCAAATCTGCGTTGACCAAAGATGCGCGACTTTTCATATTTAACAAACCGGAGTTTGCCTGTACAGATTTCATATCAAAACCAACCCCATCATCTTGTATGGTAATATGTAATTGTTCTGGATTAAAATCCAAAGTTACATCTAGTTTTGACGCCTCTGCATGTTTAATGGTATTAGAAAAGAACTCCTGAATGATACGATATAATATAATCTCGTCTTTAGGATTAATATACACCTCCTCCCCTGTTACGGTTAAAGATGGCGTTAAAAAATTTAGTTTTTCAAAACGTTTTAGTTCTACCTGTATGGATTTTTCTAATCCAACATTCTGGATTACTTCGTGGTTTAGCGTTTTAGACAAGCTGCGAATCTCCTGCAAGCTGTCTCCTACTAATTTTCGAACATCTTGTAAGGACTCTGCTGTTTTATCCTCGATAGAAGTACTCATGATATTAATTTGCATTACTGCAGTAGATAGCAATTGCCCTATATTATCATGCAGCTCCCAACTTACATTTTTAAGTGCTTGTTCTTGTATTTCTATTTTAGATCTAAAAATCTCATCTTCATAACGTTGTTCTGCTTTATGCTTATCCAAAAGTAGTTTGTTTTTTCTACGCTGAAAAGCAATAAAAAATATAATACCGAATATTACAAAAAAAAGAATAATAACGGTAAAATAAACAATTAATAAGATTTGTTCTTTCTCGAGCATATTATAAAACCAATGGTGTAGCAAGTATAGGTAAAAATTATAGCGCAATAAAGAATTATAACACGAATCTTAATGAATTCAACATTTTCTTTAGAGTAGTATGCACTATATATAAATAAAGGAGCCACTACAAGATGCAGAACCATTGCTCCAATAGCTACATAGAAAACTAAATCTTTATTAAATTCTAATATCTTCTCGCTCTTTAACATTTCAAAAAAATAAAAAAATACACTTACCAAAATAATTAAAGTCCCCGTAATCATTGGAAAGGAAGAATGGATTTTAAGAAAATCATCCGTAATCAACAAATTAACTATGGATGTAATAAAAAATACAACTATTAAAATATTAACGGTATCTTTAAATTTTTTAGATAATAAATTCTCTCTAAAATACCACGTATAAAAAACAATACTAACTATCGAATGAATATTATACAGCCATGCATTAGTATTTAAAAAAGTTTCTTTCAAAAATGACATTTCGTCATAAGTAGAAATATAAGTAGGTAGCTTCCCTATCATTTCTACAATAAAATTAAGCCATAAAAAATATACAAAATACCGTGTTAATTTATCAACACGGTATTTAATTAAATAATAGCTTCCAACTAATGCTGCAAATAGCTCAACAACTTGAAATAAAACACTTAATGTTTTCATCAATAAATTTTCGGAGGATTACCACTATTTCCATAATTAAATGGCTCAATACCATAATTATTTGGAGCACTCCCCCCTCCTTTACCCACCTCTCCTGCTGGGGCACCTGTAGGTGCTAAAAACAAGGTAGTATATCCTTTATTCATTTTACATTTTTCTTTAGGGTACGCTCCAAGATAGATTCGAATCCCAGGATTATCGATGCCTTGTTTTTTAGACTGTTTTTTTACATATTTAAGATACTCTTGTAACTCCTCTACACTCCAATGAAATTCTCGGGTATCTTCAAAACCTACACATTTATCAATTTCTGGTGTTCTGGTACAACACCAAGCATGCTGAAGCTCTTTTGCTTCCTCTTGTGTGATACATTTCTTTGGTTTTTTATTTCCTTTTTTTGGTAATTTTTTTCCCATGACAGTTTATTATTTTACGTTAACTAAGGCTAATATATCCAAAAAACAAGTTGCAAAGCAAATACACCTACCCTTTGTATCCAAAACTTATTTACCCAAAAAACAGCTTAACTCCATAAAAACAACCACTTAGCCTTTCTAAAAGAATATTTAAAAAAATACAAGCAGGGGATTTTCCCCCTGTTGCCCTAAGGGGGATTCTCCCCCTTGTTTTTGGTTTGTATGTGTTATAAACGCTATCTAAGCATTTGCTTTACTTAAAAAAAAGCTTAACAACTTTATTTTGGATCCCAGTATGCACTGGGATGAACTGTGCTTAAAAACAAATATTTGGTTGAT
>NZ_CDSBKO010000072.1:0-24665 GCF_977115655.1 Aquimarina sp. | reverse complement strand
AACCAGAAGGTCTTAATAAAGTATCACTTCTTAGTGTTCCCGTTTTTACTTTTCCCTGATTATCAAATACTACATTGGTTCCTGCTTTAAACCAAATACTAAAAGTAGCTCCAGAAGGTCTTAGTAAAGTGTCCTTTAGGAGGATGGCCTTACTTGATGCCACTACAAAAGTTTCTTCACTTGTAATGTTTTCTTCTTCAAAAAAAGGTAGTTCTTCTTTTTCACAACTAAAAGTTGTTATTAAAATCATTCCTAGCACGAATAATTTACTAAGTTGGTTACTTGTTTTCATTGTTTTTAAAATTTATAATTAAATTGTGTATTGTAATTTACTTAAAAATCATTGTTTTGTGAAAAACAATGAGTAAGTTTAAGAGAATCTTAATACAGTTTTATAATTGCATCTTAGAAAATGAATTTTACTTCTATGTTACCTTTATTTTAGTAATTAATAATAGGTTCACTACGAAGGGTAATCTGTATTTGGGATTATGGTAAATGAAGAAATTGGAGATGTTTTATAAGGAAATGAAAGAATTAATGGAACAAGCGGAACAACAAAAAGCAAAAAAGAAATAGTAAATACAAATATATAATTTAAAAAAAGCTCCAGATAAGGAGCTTTTTTGTGTTTTCAAGGTTATTTCTCTGTTTTTATTTTATAATATTGGTATACTTTTTGAATAAGATATTCGTTAAGATAGAGTCCCAAATTAAATGATAGTTATGCGAATTAGAGTTTTATTTTGTGTTTTAGGATTTGTAAGCTTTAATGTTGTAGCACAAGAGTTTAATAAATTTGATGTAGAGGGAAAAAGGCATGGTAAATGGCAAAAGACATATGAAAATAGTGATCAACTTCGTTATGAAGGAACCTTTGAACATGGAAAAGAAGTAGGAGAATTTAAATTCTATAAGCCTACTAGCGATAAATTCCCTACAGCTATAAAAACATTCTCGAAGGATAGTGATACTATAAAAATAACATACTTTACACAAAACGGACAGATAATAAGCCAAGGAAATATGATAGGAAAAGATCGTGTTGGTGTATGGAAATACTATCATAATGGATCTGATAAAAAAATTATGATGACAGAACACTATGCGTTGGGTAAATTAAATGGAGAGCAACTTACTTATTTTGAAAATGGACAGCTAACAGAAAAAATAACCTATACAGATGGTAAACGAAACGGAAAAAGATTAATATATTCTGAAAGCGGTATTGTTATAAAAGAATTTATGTATGAAAACGATCAATTACATGGAATTACTAAGTACTATGACACAAACGGGGATTTACTCATAGAAGGGAATTATAAAAGAGATAAAAAAGACGGGACCTGGAATTATTATAAAGATGGTAAACTGTCTGAACAAAAAACATTTCCAATTCAAAAAAAGAAGTATTAAAAAAACCTGACCTGAATTGATTTTAAAAATATAAGTATAGATAAAACCATAGAGCAATGCACAAGCATTGCTTTTTTTATTTATTACTTTTGCAAAAAAGAATTAAAAAAATAAAAGGTTTTTTGATGAAGAGAGTAATCGTAGGATTATCGGGAGGAGTTGACTCTAGTGTAGCTGCATATTTACTAAAAAAACAGGGATATGAAGTTATTGGGTTGTTTATGAAAAATTGGCATGACGATTCCGTTACCATATCCGATGAATGTCCATGGTTAGACGATAGTAATGACGCATTGCTGGTTGCAGAAAAATTGGGGATTCCTTTTCAAACTGTTGACCTGAGTGAGGAGTATAAAGAACGTATCGTAGATTATATGTTCAACGAATATGAAAAAGGACGTACACCCAATCCCGATGTGCTTTGTAATCGCGAAATTAAGTTTGATGTTTTTTTGAAAATAGCATTATCTCTGGGAGCAGATTATGTTGCTACAGGTCATTATTGCAGAAAAGAAACAATTATAAAAGAAGGCAAAGAAATACACAGGTTATTAGAAGGAAAAGATCCAAATAAAGATCAATCTTATTTTTTATGTCAGTTATCGCAAGATCAATTAGCAAAAACATTATTCCCTGTAGGAGAATTGTTAAAACCCGAAGTTAGGGAAATAGCTAAGGAGCAAAATTTAGTTACTGCAGATAAAAAAGATTCTCAAGGATTATGTTTTATCGGGAAAGTTCGTTTGCCAGAATTTCTTCAGCAAAAATTGCAACCAAAACAAGGTAATATTATCGAAATATCTTGTTTTGAAGAAAAATACAATCGTAAAGAACCACAATTTACTTCTAAAAAAGAGAAATTAGAATTTTTATCAAGTAAGTATTCTTATGATGTTAAAGACGGTAAAATAGTAGGAAAACATCCCGGGGCACATTATTATACAAAAGGGCAGCGCAAAGGATTGGCGGTTGGAGGAACACCAGAACCTCTTTTTGTAATAGAAACAGATGTAGAAACCAATACAATCTATACAGGACAAGGAAAATCACATCCGGGACTATATAGAAAAGCGTTGTTTATATCTAATGAAGAACTGCATTGGGTAAGAAAAGACCTTAAGTTAAATGTAGATGAAGAATTAGAAGTAATTGCAAGAATCCGTTACAGACAACCTTTAGAAAAAGCAACTTTGTATATGGTAGAATCCGGAATGTATGTGGTTTTTAAGAAAGAACAAAGCGCTATAACCGAAGGTCAGTTTGTAGCTTGGTATATAGGCGAAGAATTAGTGGGATCCGGAGTGATTTCATAAAATAAATATTTTTTCATATTTAAAATTGATGAATAAAATTAAAGAATTATTTAATATTCAATACCCAATAATTCAAGGAGGGATGATATGGGCAAGCGGGTGGAAGCTGGCAAGTGCAGTTAGTAATGCAGGTGGACTTGGACTTATTGGTTCAGGATCCATGTATCCGGATGTACTAAGAGAGCATATCCAAAAATGTAAAAAGGCAACTAATAAACCTTTTGGGGTTAATATCCCTATGCTATACCCAAATCTTGAAGAGATTATCCAAATCATAATTGAAGAAGGTGTAAAAATAGTATTTACCTCTGCTGGTAACCCTAAAACGTATACAGCATACCTTAAAGAAAAAGAAATAACAGTAGTGCATGTGGTTAGTAGCGTTAAATTTGCTTTAAAAGCTCAGGAAGCAGGTGTTGACGCAGTCGTAGCAGAAGGTTTTGAGGCAGGTGGGCATAATGGCAGAGATGAAACAACAACCCTTACTTTAATTCCTATGGTTAAAAATGAAATTGATATACCATTAATTGCAGCAGGCGGTATTGCTACAGGTAAAGCAATGTATGCCGTAATGGCGTTGGGAGCAGACGGAGTTCAGGTTGGAAGTCGTTTTGTAGCCAGTAAGGAAGCATCTTCTCATATAGATTTTAAAAAAATGGTGGTAAATGCTAAAGAAGGAGATACACAACTAACTTTAAAAGAATTAGCACCGGTTCGATTGCTTAAAAATAAGTTTTATCAAGATCTGGCAGCTTTATATGCTAAAGGACCGTCTATAGAAGAATTAAAAGCCTTACTAGGCAGAGCCAGAGCAAAAAGAGGAATGTTTGAAGGAGATTTAGAAGAAGGAGAATTAGAAATTGGTCAGGTATCCGGGTTAATTGATGATATTAAGCCAGCAGAAATCATATTGGAAGATATGGTAAAAGAATTTAATGCAACCCAAAATAGAATGAAACTAATTTCTATATAACATCAAACATGAACTCCAGACAAAACCAACTTAAAGCTTTTGACAGACTATTAACTATCATGGATGAACTTAGGGAACAATGCCCTTGGGATAAAAAGCAAACCATGCAATCTTTGAGACATTTAACGATAGAAGAAACATACGAGCTGGGAGATGCGATTTTGGATAATGATCTTAATGAAATTAAAAAAGAACTAGGGGATTTATTGTTGCACATAGTATTTTATTCTAAGATAGGCAGTGAAACAAAAGATTTTGATATAGCAGATGTCACAAATGAGATCTGTGATAAATTGATTCATAGGCATCCCCATATTTATGGAGACGTTGTTGTGGAAAATGAAGAGGATGTGAAGCGTAATTGGGAAAATTTAAAACTCAAGGAAGGCAAAAAAAGTGTATTAGAAGGTGTTCCTAAATCTTTACCGGCAATGGTAAAAGCAAGTAGGATTCAAGATAAAGTTGCAGGAGTAGGTTTTGATTGGGAAGAGCCATACCAGGTTTTTGAAAAACTTAAAGAAGAACTGGAAGAACTGCAACATGAAATAGATGTGCAAGATCAAGATAAAATAGAATCAGAATTGGGAGATGTGCTTTTTTCTATAATTAACTATGCTCGATTTCTTAAAGTAAACCCAGAAGATGCATTAGAACGCACGAATAAAAAGTTTATAAAAAGATTTCAATATTTAGAGTCAAAAGCAAAAGAAAATAATAAGGACCTAGCAGATATGACTCTTGCCGAAATGGATGTTTTTTGGGAAGAAGCCAAAAAGATTTGATTATTTTAAAATAGAATTAGAAGTGATTTGAACTTTCTTGATTCTGGCGAAAACAAACATTTTTATAGCAAATTGAATATATATATCGCTTCACAAATGCACACTTACCAAAAAAATGTTTGTATAAAATGAGTAAATTACAGTTTTTCTGTATTTGAAATGATGCTTGTGTGCCGAGTTTTATGACTTATACCATTTTAACTTTGAAATAGTGCGTATAGAAATTGAATTTATTTTTTAAGTATTCAAGGCAAAAAGCTTGTGCCAGACTTGATCTGGTATCAAGCATAGCTGTAGTTACGGTTATATTTTTTAACGAAGAATAGGTGAAAAAGAAATAATTTATTAGTGCTATTTCAAAGTTAAAGAGGTATTATAAGTAATTTACTTGAGATATAGCTCGTACTTTTGTCTTTTCGATAACCAAACAATATTATTTTCTATTTTATATTAAAAATAAAAGTAAAAAACTTATACTATGATAAGAGTAATAGGCAGACTACTTTTGTATTAATATACACATTCTTTTTTGCCTTTGGTATAACCTAACCTATAATGATAGCCTTAAAAAGACTACTGCTTTAAGATACCATCTGATTAGACATTCAGAAAACCAAAATACACTGTAAACTTGTTATACCTCACACCTTTCAGATCAATAAAAAACAACGAAGAATTTGTAGAGTTCCAGATGTTTTTCACTCTCTATTTTATGACTTTAACAGAACTTTAATTCATTAAGAATCTCTTTAAAAATGCAGTTTTTGAAGGGATACAGGGTAAGATATTATCGGGGAAACCTAATGCCTGCGGATTAAAAGGAAAAAAGGCTAATTTTAACAATTATAATTATTTTAAAGAATAATTGTGAGGCTAACTTATAATATGTTTTTATTAGGTATTTTTATTTTATTTAATTCTTTCATCGCACATAGCTTTGATAATAGAATGAGCGTAAAAAGTCAGGAAGCATTATCCAGTACAGTTTTGTTTTCCAAAAGTAGTTTGGATAGTTACATAAATCCTGATACTTTGACTACTCTTAAAGCAGATTCTGCCAGCATATATAAAGATTTAGCATTTTTGTATGCTAAATCCAATGAGTCAGAATTAGCTTGTTTTTTTATAGAAAAACACATTAGAATAAATTTGGATCTCTCATTTCTTAAGCACGCTAATTTTGAAAGGATTAAAGATTCTCCATACTTTAAAAAGCTAGAAGATAAATATTCAAAAAAGATCAGTTTTTGGGCTGTGTTTTGTCTTTATACTGGATTTATAGGTATTTTTATGTCAATAGTTTTAAATTTAAGAAAACGATCTGATAAAATTGGTAATTTTTTAATGAGTGCATTTTTGCTTTTGCATTCTATTTTTATAATCCATGTTTGTTTATTGCTTACTAATTACAGATTTTATATTCCCCATAATTTATATGCATCTACTTCATTTTCTTTTTTGTACGGGCCACTCATATATTTTTATTTTAAAAGAATAACTACAGAGTACAAATTCAAGTATATTGATTTATTACATTTATTACCCACATTTTTATTGATTGTATTTTTGTTGCTGCCTATATATATGTTGCCCCAGGAAGAAAAATTGCGAATGATGTTAAATCGGTCTACTTCCAGAATGTCAGTCATATCCAATTTGATTACTATTATTAAATTGATTTCCTTATTGATTTACGGTATTTTGGTAATTCAAACATTTATTAGGCATACTAGACATAATAAACAAATACCGAGGATAGAATATACCTGGCAAAGAAACATCGTCATATTTTGCTCTTTTTATATAGTAACATATATGATATATAGTTTTTTGATAATATCACATACCCTTAGTGGTTTCTTTTTTAATTTTAAGGTTGCTACAATGGCTTCATTAGTATTATATGTAAGCTATGTAGCTTATGTTCAGCCAAGTATTTTCGGAAAACTTGTAGTAGTTCGCGATGAGCCAAAACCTAAATTACGAGAAGCAGGTAAATATGAAAAATCAGGACTTACACCAAGTTTATCAATGGAGCTTAAAACCAGGTTGTTATATTTATTACATGAAGATAAAATTTACAGGCAAAATGATATAACACTTCAAAAACTATCAGAATTGTTGAATACGACCAGACATAATACTTCGCAGATTGTTAATGAGCATTTTGGTTTGAATTTTTTTGAGCTAATTAATAAATATAGAATAGAGGAAGCAAAGGAGCTTTTGAAAAACAAAAAATACAGAGGCCATGCTATAATAGATATAGCGTATGAAGTAGGTTTTAACAATAAAGTGACGTTTAATAAATCTTTTAAAAAATACAATCAAATTACTCCTTCAGAATATATGAAGCTATTTGTTGCATAGTTAGCTTTTCTTATTGTGTTACTTATTTAAGTTGGGTAGACGTTTCTTTTTGTGTTAAATCTGTTTTTTTATAGTTAATGTGCAACATTTGTAGCATATATAAGCTTTACCATTAATTTAAGAAATGGTATTACTTTATATTTAATCAATTTGAATACAAGTTTTTTTATTTCAATACAGGTTAAAAACAGTTTTGGATGTTTTATTTATAAGGCATAATTATTTCTCTATAAAGATCCGGTTATAATATTAATGTCATTTGGCAAAAAGATATTGTGGTGTCACATTTGAGTTTGTCGAAAAACAATCAAAAATGGCGGTTTTATAAATCTTCGACCCCTCTGGAACTATACCTTGACCAAATAACAATGGTTATAATATTATCAGCAAGTAAATATTATACAAAAAATCAGGTATAGGGATTGTGCTTAGGGGAATATTACTAGTTTGCCAGCAAATATATTTTTTTAAAACCTTAAAAAATATAACCAGACCACTTTATTATAATAAGTTAATTCCTTAATGTATTTATGGGTTAATCTTCTTCGGAACAGGTAAAATCTTATAGGGACTACCTGTTTTTTACTAGTTCACGTTTTTCTTTGTTCTTCAATCATAAAATAAGGGAAGGTGGGTTTTTTACTAGATCCATATAAACTTTGTTCGAGTTTTTGTGAAGGTAAATTGAATTAGCCATCAAGATATTCTTGCCTTCCTTTTTATGATTGTACAAGTAACTAATTAAACTATAAATTTTTGAAAACTTTAATCTATGAAAGTACATTATTACAAGTTCTTAATGTTGTTTTTCTTTATTTGCAGTATCTCGTTTGCTCAGGAAAACAGTATATCAGGAACCGTTACAGATGATAAAGGGTTACCGCTTCCTGGTGTTAATATCCTTATAGAGAATACAAATAAGGGAACCCAAACTGATTTTGATGGAATGTATACTATATCTGCTAATCGGGGTGCGGTAATTTCTTTTAGCTATATTGGTTTTGAAACTAAAAAGGTTGTTGTAGGGGATAATGCAACTATTAACACTCAGTTAATTGCTTCTGCAGCAGAATTAGAGGAAGTGGTTTTAGTTGGATTTGGAACAACTACAGAAAAAAAACTGCTTCAAAGTATTGGAACGATTAGAACATCTGCAATAGAAGATATTCCTGCGGTTACAGCTCAGGAATTATTGCAAGGGCAGACTAGTGGAGTTCAATTTACACAAAGCTCAGGAGTATTAGGTGCAGCTAACGTTATTCGGGTAAGAGGGGTTTCTTCTCTTAACGGAGGGTCTCAACCTCTTATTGTAATGGATGGTGTTCCATTAAGCGATGAGGTGAACACTTTTAATAATGGAGGGAATACAGGTTTAAACCCACTTGCAGATTTGAATCCTCAGGACATAGCTTCTTTTTCAGTTCTTAAAGATGCTGCCGCAACGGCAATATGGGGTTCTCGCGGTGCTAATGGGGTTATCCTTATAGAAACAAAAGGGGGAAGACGAAATACAGATACCAGAGTAAATGCAGATGTTTGGACCTCATTTACCAAGGTTACCGATCTGATAAATGTTTTAGACGCCAAGCAATATGCAGAATATCGCTTTGCCAGAGGGCAAGCGGTAGCAGGTGGCGGAATTGCTAATTTGAATGATATTCCGCATACCGGTTCTGATTGGTTAGACCTTGTAACCAGAACAGGGTTTTCACAAAACTATAATGTATCTGCGCAAGGAGGAGGAGAAAAAACCACATTCTTTTTAGGTACAGGGTACTCAGATCTTCAAGGAGGGATAATTGGTAATAATCTTAGAAGAATTAATGGAAGAGTTAATTTGGATCACAGAGCAAATGATTGGTTAGATCTAGGTTTAAATCTGGCAATAACCAATACTTTAAATGATAGGGTCAATACTGAAAATACAACATTCGCCCCATTAACATCAGCTTTTCTTATAAGGCCTTTTGTTCAGTCTAGAGACGAAAATGGAATTTTTATTAATAAAGATTTTATACAAAATGTTGAAGCAATAGAAGCCCTACAAATAAATCAAGTAGAAAGCACAAGGGTTATTGGTAACATAAATGCTACCATTAAGTTTACACAAGATTTTAATTATAAAGGGTCTTTAGGGATAGACAGAAGTCAAGTAGATAATTTTACAAGAGTTCCGGAATTAATAGACCCAACAGATAATGGTGTAACTCCAGGGGGAAATGCACAAAATTTTGTAGCAAATGACAATAGAATTATTACAGACCATACCTTAAATTTTAATACAACATTTAATGATATACACACTATAGGAGCTGTTGGAGGTATTTCTTATCAAGAAACTATTTTTAATAACACTAACATTAGCTCTGAGAATTTTCTTTCTGATGATTTACGAAATGTAGCAAATGGAATTGCAACTTTAACATCACAAACAAGAGCTAAGAGAAGCTTGTACGGAACATTTGGAAGAGTTAATTATGATTTTAAAAGTAAATATATAATTGAAGGGTCTTTTAGGAGAGATGGTTTTTCAAGATTTGGAGCAAATAAAAGATTTGGTAATTTTTGGTCTGTAGCTGCCGGCTGGGTTGTGTCAGAAGAATCTTTTATGCAACAAATAGATGCTATTAGCCTTTTAAAATTTAGAGCTAGTTATGGTACTTCTGGTAATGATAGAATAGGAGGTTCTTTCCCTTCTCTTGGGTTATTTGGTTCACCAGTACCAGGAATAGCCGCCACTTATAACTATAATGGAGCAGTAGGTATAGCACCTACACAACCGGCAAATCTTGATTTAACTTATGAAGAAAGCGCTACTCTGGATGCAGGTATGGAATTAGGGTTGTTTAGAAATAGAATAAACCTTAATCTTAGTTATTTCAAAAAAAAGACAACAGATCTTTTATTACCAATTCCTGTTACAGAACTTACAGGGTTTGCTGCAATAAACAAAAATGCGGGAGAGCTGGAAAACAGTGGTATAGAAATAGGGTTAAATACCAAGAATATTATTTCAGACAACTTTACCTGGTCTACAGATTTTAATATTTCTTTTGTAGATACAGAGGTAATCTCTTTACCAGGAGCAAATGACTCTCCAGAAGGAAAGTTTATTGAAGCTGCAGGGGCAAGACAAAGAGCAATCGAAGGAAGGTCTACAAACAATTTCTATTTGGTTAGATATGTAGGGGTTAATTCTCAAACAGGAGATGCAGAGTATTTGGATAGAGAAGGAAAGGTTACCACTACACCAAATTTTGATACCGATAGAGTTGTAGTAGGTAATGCTTTACCAGATTTTTATGGAGGTATAACAAATACATTTACGTATAAAGATTTTGATCTTAGCTTTTTAATGTCCTTTACTTATGGTAATGATATATATCTTGACGGATTGCGATTTGTTGGTGCTCCTAATAGAGTAGGATCATTTAATCAATCTGTAGATGTACTGGATTATTGGAAAAAACCAGGGGATAATGCCAAATACCCTAGATTAGGAAGTCCTTCAGAAGGTCTTTATAGTAACTCTTCTACTTTTCAATTAAGAGATGGGTCTTTCTTGAGAATGAGAAATTTAACTTTTGGGTATACATTGCCAGAAAGTTTGATTAAGCATAGTAAATTGTTTAAAAAAGTAAGAATATATGCAACAGGTAATAATTTGTTTATTATAAAGAAAGATAAGGATTTAGACGGTTTTGATCCAGAGGTTACAGATGATATCAATCCTTTAGTTCAAGGAGAAACTTTTTTTACGGCTCCACAAGCAAGACAGTTTTTACTAGGAACCAGAATTACTTTTTAAACTTAACACATAAAATATAATGATAACAATTCTTAGAACATATAAAATATTACTATATATAGGGGTGTTGAGCTTCATATATAGTTGTGATGATGAACTAGAAATAAATCCGGAAGATAATTTGACCGAAGAGAGCGCATTTCAATCAGAGTTTGCTATTAGAGGGGTGACAATTGGTTTATACGGACAAGCTAGAGAGGTAGACGCTTTAAATGGTAACAGGTATGCATTTACAGGAATACAATCGGATGAGCAAACTTTTGTAGGGTCTTTTGCTACCCTTGTGGATGTATTCGAATTCAGGACACAAGCAACAAATACAAATACGCAAGAGTTTTGGGATGAAGGGTATGAAATTATCAATAATGCCAACTTTTTGATTACGAAGGTTCCGAATTTAAATATTTTAGGTTTTACCAAAGAAGAAAAAGATGTAATTGTTGGGCAGGCTAAATTTATGCGTGCTATGATGTATTTTGAAATGACTAGAGTTTATGCACAACCTTTTCAATTTAATAATGGAAATAATCTTTCCGTTCCTATTGTTTTAAAACCATTTGAAACAGGTACTCCTATTGAAGATTTTCAACTACCAAGAGCCACTTTAAATCAAGTTCATGATTTAATAATTCAAGACTTAGAAGATGCAATAAAATTGTTGCCTGTTAGCCTTAGTCAAGACCCAAATAAAATAGACAATACCAGAGCATCAAAAGATAGTGCAAAAGCATTATTAGCAAGACTTAGATTGTATAGAGAAGAATGGTCTGAAGCTGCCAAGTTGGCTAATGAAGTTATTAATTCTGGTTCTTATAAGTTCGCAACAAATTATTCTTTTTTTAAAACATTATCTAATGAGAGTATATTTGTTCTGGCAAATACATCTACAGATGGCGCTTATGGAGGTTCTGGCTTGCATAATTTTGCCAATCCTTCTCCTTCAGGAAGAGGCGATCTGTATTATTCAGATTTTTTAGTTAATTCTTTAAAAAAAGGTACTGCTGCGGCAAGTAATACTGAAGGAAAAGATTTACGCTTGGTTCAGTTATCCAGACAAGGCAATGATGGGAATGGTAACAAGAGAATCTTCCAAAATAAAATAGGATCAGAGGGAAAAGACCCATTGCCAGTAATAAGAATTACAGAAATGTATTTTATACGAGCAGAAGCAAACCTTAGAGGAGGATTAAGTGTTGGGGATACCCCTCTAAATGATATAAATCGTATTAGAAGCAGAGCAGGTTTAGTAGATTTAACAACGGTTACTTTAGAAAATATTCTAGAAGAAAGACTAAAAGAATTTGCTAGCGAAGGCCATAGAAGAATGGATTTATTAAGAAATAAACTTCCTTTAAGACAGCCTGGAGATCCAAAATTCTCTGATGCAGGATTTGGAGCTAATAAAACCATATTTCCAATACCAGCAATTCAAATTAATTCTAACCCTGCTTTACAAGGACAACAAAATCCAGGGTACTAATTAATCCAATAAAATAAGTCAGACAGTTAGTTAAAATCACTCTTTAGAAAAATTTTCTAAAGAGTGATTTGTTTTTACTTATGGATATAACTTAGATTTTCTATTACACAATTTGAGTCTATATCGTTTTAACTTTGAAATCGTGCGTTATAGAAATTGAATTTATTTTTTAAGTATCCAAGGTAAAAAAACTTGTTCAGGACTTAAATATGGTATCATGTATAACACTTGTACAGGGCTAAGCCGAAGTATATTTTATGATAAAGAATGAGGAAGAATGAACGAATATTTAAGCGTAATTTTAGGGTTTGTTAGGCATAAGATACGGGTGTTATTTTTTGAAGACAATTAAATCATCACTGTAACTTAAAAAGTTAAAATTAAACTTATTTTTTATCCACATTAAAGTTTTCGAAGAATAAAAAAAAACATGGGTCGCATCGTTTTTATACCACCACGAATTAAAATCAATCTTTGGGTTATATAATTTTGTCTTGCAATAAAGGTTTCCTTTTGGTTTTAATACAGAGTCTAGTAATTGAAACTCTTTGGCAGGATTATAAAAATGTTCCATAACTTCACAACAAATAATATAATCATATTGTACGGCAAGAGTGTTGGTGTTCTTGTTAAAAAACGGATCGTAAAGAGCAACATCATATTCATTTTTTTTAAGAACATAAGAGGTAGCAGAGTTAGTTCCTGACCCAAAATCTAGACCTTTATGATGTTTAGAATACTCTTTTAAGATGCTTTGGGTAATTGGAAAAACAAATTTTTGATAACCAGAGTCTGTAACATCATTTTGATGTAGTTGATAGCGTTCCTTTTCTGCTTCCCTAGGCAGGAAACATGAAGGGTGTAGTAGAATGCCTTTGCATTCTACACAACTATAATAAATTCTATCTCGTATTTCAGAATATAAAATAGTTTCTGAACCACAGAGAGAGCATTGCATAATTAAAGATAAATTATAACTGTTTTATTTTTTTTAATTTGGCTTTCCAAACTTCAAGGTTTTCACGGTATTTTTGAATGTTTTTTTGTACATCTCTCACCAAAGGATTATCATCCTTGGCGTGTTTAAAAAATTGAAGATTATTTTCTAATTGTCGTATTTCACCTTTTACTTCATCAATTTTTTTACGAATAAAATTTTGCTCATTTTGAAGAGCTCTGTCATCTGTTTGATTGGATAAAGTATTTAGTTTGTTTTCATATTTAATGATTTCTGTTTCTTTGCGACTTAAATTAAGTTCTTGAAAAAGTTCATCTAATATACTATTGTAGGTATCTTCAATATTTTTGTTTTTATATGGTACCCTGCCTAATGTTTTCCAGACAACAATGTTTTCTTTTATAGTAGCTAGATCTATTTTTGGATCGCCGGATAGTTTTAACTTTTTAAGTTCTTCTATATGTGCTTGTTTTTTTTCTAACGAAGCTTCTTCTTCCTTATTAATCTCGTTTTTTTCTGCATGAACTCTGTCAAAATAAAAATTACAAGCATCTTTAAAACGTTTCCAGATCTTATCACTGTCTTTTCTTGGTACATGACCAATCTTTTTCCAATCAGATTGGATTTTTTTCATAAGAGGGGTAACAGTAGCAAAATCATCACTATTCTTATTATCTTCTGCGATTTGAATCAATTCCATCTTTTTGTTAAGATTATCGAATTGATCTTTTTTGAGTCCTTTGTAAAAAGAATTTTTATTACGATTAAATTCCCTGACAGCAGTTTTAAATTCGCTCCATGTTTGTTCGTTTATATTAGAAGGAACTTTACCTGCATTAAAAAAAGTATTTCTAAGGGTTTCTATTTCTTTGATTTTTTGTTGCCAACCACTGTGATTTTTTGTGTTACTGGCAGCAACTTCGGTAATCTTAGCAATAATCTCTTGTTTTACCTTAAGGTTATTTTCGTAAACTTTATCTAAGTCTTTAAAATAATTTTGGCGATTTTCATGGATTTGGCGGGTTAATGCACTAAACTTTTCCCAGATAGGTTCTCTGTATTCTTTTTCAACAGGCCCTAAATCTTCTTTCCACATTTTGTGCAGCAACTGTAATTCCCTAAAAGATCTGTTAACATCTGTTTCCTGTGCTAATTCTGTAGCACGTTCTATAATTTTAAGTTTTTGTTCCAGATTATGTTTAAAATCCAAATCTCTGAACTCTCTGTTTAGATGTAAGAAATCATAAAAATTTTCTGTGTGGTGGTGGTAAGTATTCCAAACCGTGTTGTATTTATCTCTAGGAATAGCTCCCGCATTACGCCATCTTTCCTGAATATCTTTAAAATGATTATATGTAGTATTTATATTTTCATCTACATTAAGTAATCCTTTTAGTTCTTCTATAAGCTCTAATCGTTTTTTTAAATTTTCCTGAAGATCTTTTTTTAGATTTTGATAATAAGCATTCCGTTTTTCTTTATAATCAAAATAAACAGAATTAAATTCTTTTTTTATTGGTGTAGAATAATAAAAATCAATAATATCACCACCGTCGTTTAAGAATTCATCCTTTTTTTGTTCAACTTCTTCATCAAATTTTTCATTAAACTCATTTTTAATTTCTTCTACATGTTCTTTGATAGCCTGAATTTTTTCATTTTTGATCAACTCTTTAAGTTCTTTGATCAATTCTTCCTTATTCATAGCGTGATAATCTTTCTTTTCGATGTTATGACGCTCCATTGTGCTCTCATCCTCGCTATCTTCTGCTACAGCTTCATCCATTTGATCCTGAATTTGATCAATATTTTTGAAACTACTATCTGTGTCTGACTCCTCTTTTATTGACACAAGATCATTGTTATTAGTAGAAACAGGAATGTTTACTTTTTCTACAATATCAATAATCTGTGAATTGACGGGCGTATCAGGATTCTCTGAAAAATTTTCTTCTTCAATTTTTTTTGTAGGCTCAGAAGATATTTCTCCGGGTTCTTTAGATATTTCCGGGGTAACCGATTTTAAGTTTTCTACTCCAGATTTTACATCTAAAATCTCGGTTTTATTATCTTCATTTCCGTCTGCCTTTGGCAGGTTATCATGTGTGGACATCGTATACGCTTTTTTATTTGTCTGAGCTAAATGCCTGACTAAGATACTAACATATTAGAAAACCTCAAAGTTATTGAAGAGTTTTAAGAGTATATAGATGATTTTTTGGTAAGAAATTTAACACAAAACAAGTACAAAGGCTAATTGTTCCATATTTCCCAAGCTTTTTTGGCTTGTAAAATCAACATTTGCAAGCCGTTATAGACTTTTGCACCTTTTTCTTTTCCTTTACTCATAAATGTAGTCTCATCCGGATTGTATATTAAATCATATAAAACATGGTTTTTTGTAACATACTCATAAGGAATATTAGGGTAATTTTCAGTATTTGGGTGTGTACCCAAAGGGGTACAATTAATTATAAGGGTATATGCCCTCATTATATCTTCATCAAGATTAGCGTAGCTAAGTTCATTAAAATCCGGATTACGGGATACAAATGTATATTCAATATGTAATTGATTTAAGGCATAAGCAATTGCTTTTGATGCCCCACCAGTACCCAGTATTAATGCCTTTTTTGTTTTTTCGTTCAATAAAGGCTTTAGCGATTCTGTAAAACCATAATAGTCACTGTTGTATCCTTTTAATTTTTGATTATCACCAAATTTAACAACATTTACCGCCCCAATTTCTTTTGCAATTGGATCCAGATCATCCAAATAAGAGATGATTTCTTCTTTATACGGGATAGTTACATTTAAACCTTGTACATCAGGGTTTTTTATAATATCCATTATGTTTTTTATTTCTGTAATATCAAAGTTTACATATTCACAATTTAAACCTTCATTTTTGAATTTTTCAGAAAAAAAGTTTTTTGAAAAAGAATACCCAATATTTCTGCCCAACAATCCGTATGTTTTTTTCATTTTGAAGTTTTTTTCAATCGTTTTCCATACCATTCTAACCATAAAACCAAACCAATTCCTATAAGAATATAAAATATTCCTATATAAGTTTCTATAGCTATAAAATCAGGAAAATAACGATCATAATTATCTAATATAGGATTACCCAGTGCATCTAATTTGGTATTGCCCAAAGCATCTGTTTTGTAAATTTTATTTTTCCAGGGCCAGACAACTCCTAAAGACCCGGCTATAAAACCGGTAATAGCTGCAAAGGTTGCATTTTTAAAATACTTTAAAACATAACCTAAAAAATGAGATAATGTTACCAAACCGGTTAGAGAACCTAAACTAAAAACAAGGAGTACTTGTAATAAACGTATTCTTTTTGGGTCATCTGTAAACGAAAAATCCCAATGAATTATATTTGCTATAGTGTCATATAGCGCGTTTACAGAATCTACTAATAAAAGCACATAGTTGCCTAGCAATATTAGTATAAAAGAACCTGATAAACCAGGTAAGGTCATTCCTGAAACACCAATTATACCACAAATAAATACAAACCAGAGATTGTCATTTTCTTTGGCAGGTTCTAATAAACTAATGCTTACCCCTATAATTATACCTATAAGAATGAGAGATATGTTTCTTTTGCTCCAATCCTCAAAGTCTTTTACAATATAATAAATAGAGCCAATGATCATACCAAAAAAGGCAGACCAGATATATAATTCGTAATGGATAATTAAATAGTCTAAAATTTTAGAAATACTAAAATAACTTATTAACATTCCCAGAATCAATAGAGCAAGAAATCTTCCGTTGATATATCTCCAAAAGCTTTTGAATCTAAAATTTATAAAAAGTTTGAAAGCTTTGAAATTTATCTTTTGAAGCGAGTAAATAAACTCTTCATAAAATCCGGCAACAAATGCGACGACCCCACCAGAAACCCCGGGAACTTTATTTGCAGCACCCATAGCAAGACCCTTGATGATAAGAAAAAATCTATCGGTAAAAGTTCTGGTATTTTGTTGCATTGGTTATTTTTCTTTTTTGGCAGAAAGACGCTCTAATATTAAGATCAATAAAAAACCTGTAATGGTAAAAAATAATACCCATAGTATTCTGGAATCTCCTTCAAACTGTGATGGCAGAATGCTTTTTTCTATAAAAGGAATTTCTGTTCCTTCAGAATTTGTTCTCCAGGAGATTACTTTTTTCCAAGGCCATAATTTATTGAGAGAACCTATCATAAACCCTGTAAGTATGGACAAGGTCATGTTTTTATGATGTTTGAACATCCAATTCAATACTTTAGAAAACAATTTTAACCCTGTTAGAGCACCTATGGCAATAATTAGAATCTTGGATAAAGCTTGCCACAAAAGATCAAAATCCATTTGTAACAGTCCATCACGAAATTGATTAAGGGTGTCTATAAATGTTTGGTAAGCTCCTAAAAGTAATAATATAAAAGCTCCGGATACTCCTGGCAATATCATTGCAATAATTGCTATGAAGCCGCAAAATAATAAATACCAATTGCTGTCGGGAGATGCTAATGGTTCTGCCACGGTTATAAAATAGGATGCAATTGTTGCTAAAAAAATCCCTAATAATACTTTAGGTTTCCAGGTGGTTATTTGTTTTGCAACATGTACAATACTAGCAAGGACCAACCCGAAAAAAAAAGACCATAGCAACAATGGTTCGTTGTGCAGAAGCCATTTTATAAGCTTGGCAAGAGAAAGGATACTTGTGGCAATGCCAAAAAAAAGAGCAGTTAAAAAGGAAAGGTTGTATTGTTTCCAGGAGGATAAAAATCCATCTTTTTTCCAGACAGAAAAAAAAGTTAAGTTCAAACCATTAATGGTTTCAATTAGTTCTTCGTAAATACCTGATATAAAGGCAATTGTACCTCCGGAAACTCCGGGAACAACATCTGCTGCTCCCATTGCCAATCCTTTTGTTGCAATGGTAAGGTAATCTTTAAGATTTCTACGCATCCCTATTAATTTTGATGTTTTTGTTCAAAACAAATGTATGGATTTTTGTATGCAATCTATTAGAAAAAAAGTCTTTTCCAGAATTATTTGTATTCAGAAATAATGTTTTTTACAAGGGTTAAATTAAAAATTTTATCAAAAAGCTCTTCTAGGATTATGTGATATTCATAATCAAGATCCAAGGCTTTTCTTATATGATATTCTCCTTTTTCATAATTCTGGACTTCATAGTACAGACCGGCAAGTCTATAATGTACTTCTGCATTGTCCGGATAAAACTCTACGGCTTGATGTAAATTTTGTATAGATGCATCTGGTTCTCCAAGATGTCTAAGTATGTCAGAGCGATTTAACCAGGTTTCTATTTCATAGTTCCCTAATTCTATAGCTCTTCTATACCCCCTTTCTGCTTCTTCAAAAAAAGCAAGGCGGTTATTTATTTTGGCATAACGTTTCCAGTACAGAACATTTTCGCTATCTATATTTATAGCTTTATTGGTGTAATAAAGTGCTTTTTGATAGTCTCTTTTTCGTAAATAAAAATCTGTAATTGCTATCCATCCTTTATCTAATAAAGGATCTTCGTGAACTGTTTTTGAAAAATGCTCAATTGCCAACTCATCATTGCCTAATTTTTCATGACATTTTCCTATCCTTAGTAAAGCAAAAGAAGTGGGGTCGTCCAATTCTAACGTTATTTGATAGTTTTCAATGGCTTCGTTATACTTTTTTAGTTTTTCTAATACTTTTCCTTTTTCGAGATAGGCACCTATAAAATAGTCATCACTTATAATAGCAAAATCAAATGCAGTTAGTGCTTTTTCATATTCTTTTAAGTCAAAATATTGTTTTCCAACCTGATGCCACGCTACTTCGCAATATGGATTTTTGTTCAAAAACATATTCAGGTATTCTATAGCTTCTTCATGTTGCTCTAGAAAATCGAAGCAGTAAATTATATTGTACAAAGCAGAATAATCTTGGTCATCTGCTTCAAGGCATTTCATAAAATTGATTTTTGCATTTTCAAAATCATCCATAAAAAGATATTCCATCCCTATAAGAGAATAAACATCTGCATAATCATCCGTATAGGTAAGAGCCATATTTAATAGTTCTATAGCTTTTATGTGATTATTTTGTTTAGAAAGAATATTTGCTTTCTGAATATATATTTCTTCATTTTCTGGTTCTAAAGCATATAATTGTCCTAAGAGATTGTCAGCTTTATCCAAACGATTTTCAAAAACAAGCACTTCGACTTGCAAAAGTTTAAGATTTACAGAAGATGGGTGTTGTGAAAGGCCAAGAGAAATTGCTTTTTTTGCTTTAGCAATTTTTCCGTTTTCCAAATAGTGATGAATAATGGATTCAAACTCATCTGAATCAAAAAATTTAACATCATTAGATCTCAACATAGACTCATATCGAGTAATCGAGAAATTATTGTCTTCTTCTTCGTGGTTAAATTTCATACACGTTGATTAAAGATGCTTTTTTAATAAAAGTAATATAAACACTCTTTTTGTTTTCCCCAACAAATACGAGTATTTAATAAATTCATTACTTGAATTATTTTCGCATTATTGATTTCCTCAGTATTAAAATTACAAATGAATTTGAATAATTAAACTCCAAAAATCATTTGTTTTTAACAAACTAATTAACAAAATATGTACCATTATATTGGTAATGGTTCAAAGTTTTGTTTTTTAAAAAGCCCGGAGTACAATTAAGGATTTATATATAGAAGATATGATATATTAAATATACACCTTTTTAATAAAATTTCATCCTTTTTGCTCTAATTTTATTTCATCTAAAACTTCAAGAATAATTCTACAGCCTTGTTCTATTTCTATTTTTGATATAGTAAGAGGCGGTGTTATACGTATAGCAAGAGGTTCAAAAAGCAACCAAAAAAGAATCAACCCTTTGTCTTTGCATTTTAAAATAATTTGATTTGTAATTTCTATAGAAGGGGTTATAAAGGCAAGCATTAATCCTAAGCCTCTTATTTCTTTGATTAGCGGATGAACTAATAAAGACCTAAATAGTTTTTCTTTTTCTATGGCAGCTGCCATTAAGTCACTTTCTGTAAGTTCTTGTAATGTTGCCAAAGCGGCAGCCGCAATTACGGGATTCCCCCCAAAAGTAGTTATATGCCCTAGTTTTGGGTTGTCCTTAAGCTTGTCCATCATGGCAGAAGAGGCAGTAAACGCTCCGATTGGAAGTCCTCCACCCATTCCTTTGCCCATTGCAATAATATCTGGAATAATACCATAATTTTGAAAGCCAAATAGTTTTCCTGTTCTGCCAAAGCCTGGTTGTATTTCGTCCAGTATTAAAAGGGCTCCGACCTCTTCACATCGTTTCTTTACTTTTTTTAAGTACTCTTTTTTGGGTTCGATAAAACCAGCCCCTCCTTGTATTGTTTCCAGAATAACTCCGGCAGTTTTATTGGTGATATGTTTAATATCCTCGTCTTCATTAAAAGTAATAAAAGCTATATCGGGAATCAAAGGACGGAATGCTTGTTTGCGTTCTTCATAACCCATCACGCTCATAGATCCCATAGTATTACCATGGTATGCTAATTTTGCAGAAACAATCCGGCTGCGACCTGTAACCCTTCTGGCTAATTTTATAGATCCCTCTATAGCTTCGGTTCCCGAATTGGTTAAATATGTTTTTTCTAAAGGATATGGAAGATGGTGAGCCAAAAGCTTAGCAAGCTCTACAGCAGGGCTTTGTATATATTCGCCATATACCATTACATGCAAATATTTGTCTAATTGCTCCTTGACAGCCTGTACTACTCTAGGGTGTCTGTGGCCTAAGCTGCAGGCAGATACACCTGCAACAAAATCCAGATGTTTTTTGCCATCGGTAGTATAGATATAGCTGCCATGAGCATGAGAAACTTCCATTGCTAATGGGTGAGGAGTGGTTTGTGCCTGGTATTTGAAAAAATCCTGTTTCAAACGTAATTTATTTATGATATAAATATTTTATTATTTTCCTTTAAATAATAAAATATACATTTTAATACTCTTGTTAATACTCTTGGTCAGAGTTATGATTGTCTTTAGGCTTTTCTTTCACCTTTTTGGAAGAACTATCTGGTTTATTATCCTTTTTCTTAGAAGGAAGATAAGGGTTTAGTTCTGGTAACGAATCTTTGTTCTCTCCTTTAATGGGGGAGGTAGAATTTAGCTGTTCATTGGTTTCTTTTAGCTCAGCATCTTTTAGCTCTTGTTCTAGTAACCTAGAGCCTTCGGATTTGTTTTCTTCAAGGCGTTTTACAGTTTCTTCATCAAAAAAGTCAGCTTCAACTTTTGGTAGAGGTATTCCTTTGATTTTTGTGAGTTTAGGAGGGGATTCTCCCCTAAAAAGATCGATTTTGCTATTTATACGCTCATCCCCCCGCCAATTGAAACCAGAAAGTTCTCTTGCATTTTCTGGTAAGTCAATTTCACGATATAGTGTACCATCTATATTTTGATAATAATATACATCTTCAATTTCACGATTATTGAGCAATAATCTAATAGAACTGGAAAGCACTTTGTTAATACCAATAAGTTTTAATTCTCCTTCACTTTCTCTTTGGTAAAATATGGTTTCGGTATTTTTATCTATATCTACTTGGTAGATCTCATTATCTTTAAATAAACCATACAGAGACTGTCCTTTAACTTGGTTGAATCCTGCTTTAAGAGTATCTTCCTGAGCAAGAAAAGCATTTTGATATACAATAAGAGAATCTAATTTATCTGTTTTAGTATCCGAAATAATTTTAATAGTATCTCCTGTCATTTGATTTCTTTGCGCCCAAATAATAGGGCGACCGATCATTTTTGTGTATCCAGTAGTTTGATCTACATTAATAGAGTCGCTTTTACCACTCATATTGCTCTTATAAATTCTTACATCATAAAAACCATTCATTATTCGGTGTTCTGGTTTTCCTGTTACCATAAGGGTATCACTATGAATAAAAATAGAGTCTTTTTCTTGCAAAGTAGCAGCAAGAGCTCTTTTGGTGATAAAAACAGAGTCTTTATCTTTAAAAACTTCGGCATAATGCCCGGTAATAACAGAGTTGTTTGCAGTATCCAGAACTCTTATGTTATTGGTGGCAGAAGCAAATTGAGCGGCACTATTGTAAAATATGCTATCTCCAAAAACGGTGCGCTTATCATAATCAATTCTAGCATTTTTTATAGCGTATCCTGTTTTGACTTTGGTGTCATAAAAGCCACGCTCACAATACAAAGTACTTTCTTTTCCTTTTACTGTAGAAGGGCCGTAGAGATATGCATGACCATCATCTGTATAATAGTCTAACCGGTCTGAGTCTACCGTGTTTTCCGGGTTTACAATTTTTACTTTTGTATTAAATGAATATTGTTTTCTGTCCATAAAATAACGCCCGATTTTACTGGTCAGGATGTTTGACGAATCTTTTACCGTCCCGCCACTACGATAATAAGCTTGTTGCTTAAGTCTGTCAAAAAATAAGGTGTCTGTACTTAATGTATTTGAAGGGGTTTCCATAAATACATTGTCCCGGGCATAAGCAAATTGTGTGTTACCATTATATTCAGCATATTTACTGGTCATAGTAAGAGTATCTCCTTGCTTTATGGTTACATTGCCTAAAGCCTTAACAAACTTATCTTCTCCATAGTGAACCGCCTGGTCACACCAAATTTCGATTCCTTCATGTTGCATGTATACTTGTTTATCTACCTTGGCCAAAATGGTAGCTCCGGGAAACCTGTTTTGATCTTTTATGGTACGATCAGACTGAACCTTTATTTGTTTACCTTCTTGCGAAAAAGCAGCCGCAGAAAACAAAATAGTAAGTGCTATATAAAAGAATTTGTTTTTCAAGTGTTTCAGATTTGTATGCAAAATAACGAAAATTGTATTTAATGATTGTAGCTAGTAAGGTAAAATAAAACGTAGTTGTTTTTATTGAATAACCATCTGCATTTTTTTATGTTGCAATTATAAAGAAGTTGAACAGTTTTTTTGTGGACAAGTACAATAATACAATAAAAGGATGTAAAAAGGTATAGTTACATGCGCAAAAGGTCAAGAAAAATACAAGTTGATAACTAATTTAAAAATTGCAAATTATTTAACACTTGATTTGCTTAAGTATCAGTATATTGCACCACGGGAACAATAAAAAACTGCGATTGGATGTTATGGGGATAACATTGCCTTTATTTTTTATTAAAACTAAATTATTTTAAGAGTACACTTTATAAAAACAAGTGCAAAAAATAATAAAGTTTTTTGAACAGGAAGGTTAGTTCGTGGTACAATAGATAAAAAAAGAATAGATGGTTTTGAAACAAAACTATGGGGCTCTATTTTTTTTGTTTTTTCTTGGTGCTGTATTTTCTCAGGAAAAACAGCTTGAAAGAGCAGAGAAGGTCTTTAAAAATAGTACTTCTATAGAAGTAAAAAGGGGATTTGATAGTAAAAATAAAATATTTGAATCGTTTGCAGATTTGGAGGTGTCAAAAAATATAGACCCTTTTAAACAGAACGATAATAGCGCAAATCGGGCTATAGAAAAGTTTATTGTAAATACACTGAATATTAATTCTGAATATTCAGATCATGCCCCTAGCTTTTTTAATGGAGAATTGGTATTTGCTTCTTCACGAGATATCAATAATTTTTCTAATATAATTGATGAATCAAACAACCAACCTTTTTTGGACTTGTATTCGACTTCATTTTCCAATATTTCGACCAAAAATAGTGTCTTTAAACTTAAAGGAAACATAAATACTAAGTTTCATGAATCTTCAGCAACTTTTAGTAAAGATGGAAAAACGGTATATTTTACCAGAAATAACTATTCTAAAAAAAAATCTAAAACAAATGCTAATGGTATTGTTTTGTTGAAAATATACAGGTCTGCCTTTGTAAATGGAAAATGGGGTGATGCAGAAGAATTGTCTTTTAATAATGACGAATATTCAATTGCACATCCTGCTTTGTCCCCGGATGGTAAGTTTTTGTATTTTGCCAGCGATATGCCAGGAAGTATTGGTAAATCAGATTTATATGTGGTTAAAATAAATGAAGACGGAAGTTTTGGGGTGCCTAGAAATTTAGGGAATCAAATAAATACTTCTGGTAGAGAAACTTTTCCTTATATTAGTGATAAAGGAAAATTGTTTTTTGCAAGTGATGGACATAAAGGATTCGGCGGCTTGGATATTTTTATGGCTATGCCAAATGAAGAAGGTTTTTTTGGAGTGTATAACTTAGGAAAACCCATTAATAGCTCAAAAGATGATTTTACTTTTATTATTAACGAAGAAAGTAAAACAGGGTATTTTGCAAGTAATCGAATAGGAGGCAAAGGGGATGATGATATTTATAGCTTTAAGCAAATAGTTCCGTTTCCAAAGCATAACAATGAACTTAAAGGTATTCAAAAATTAGAACGAATATTAGAATTAAAACCAAGCAAAGATGCTACAACATCATTATGATTCTAAAAAAAAAAGGCACTAAGCCACGAAGTGTGTAACAAAAAAATATCGAGGGTTGCAAC